>JAEUIF010000891.1 GCA_016795185.1 Planctomycetia bacterium
CAGTAGTGCTTCTGCTTCCAGTCGGCGTTGAACGGGTGGTCGTGGCATTGCGTGCATTGAATCTGGTAGCCGAGAAACAGCCGCACGCTGCGGGCGGTGATCGGCGTCGCATCGAAGCCGCCGAGTTCGGCCTGCTGGAACAGCGGGGTGGGTTCGCCCAGGTGCGCCAGCAGAAAATTCACCGGCGGTTGCGTGTCGCTCTTGCCCTTGGCGGTCAGCAGTTCCTCGACCAGCGCCTTGTACGACTGATGGTCCTGAAGGAAGTGCTTTTCGAGCCAGGGTTGCAGGCCCTTGCGATAGCGTTCGCGGTCCTCGCCGGCGCGGCTGATGAGCCAGATGTTCCAGATGCCGGCCCAGTTGGCGGCGAAGTCTTTCTTCTGGTCGCCGGTGAGCAGGCGGTCGAGCAGCAGGCCGCGCCGCGTGGCGGGCGGGTCCTTCAGGTACTGCTCGATTTCCTTGACGGTGGCGATGCGGCCGATGATATCGAGCGAGGCGCGGCGAATGAATTCGTGGTCGCTACCGCGCTCGGCCGGCTTCAGGTTGTTGTCCTTCCAGGACTGGGCCAATAGTTCGTTGATGACGCGCGTGGGTTCTTCGATGACCGCGAAACCGCTGGCCGGTTTCGCAGGCGATGCGGTCTGCGCTTCGGTGAGGGCGACCGAGGTCAGGAGCAGTGCGCCGGCGAACAAGAAGCGCGGGAGGTGCATAAGAACTCCCTGATGCGTAGTTGGGAAATCCGGTTGCAGAGGACGAGTCCGGATCGGTTTCTCGCCGTCGTTTGGCCAGCCGCCCGGCAACGTGAATTGCCTTCGGCGTGAAGGTCGGATTGGCTTGTCACCCGATCAATTCCTTCACCGCTTCGCCCTCGGCCAGACGAATCGGCCGGCCGATGGGCGAGGCGTTGGCGTGCTTGGGATCGAGGCCCAGGGCGGTGAGCACGGTAGCGTGCAGGTCGCCGACGGTGACAGGGCGTTCGACTTTCTTTGAACCCTGCGGGTCGGTCGCGCCGACCACGACGCCGGGCCGGATGCCGCCGCCCGCGATCGCAGCGCTAAAGCCGTCCGGCCAGTGGTCGCGGCCCGCCGCCGGGTTAATGTTCGGCGTGCGGCCGAATTCGCCCAGGCACAGCACCACCGTCTTCTTCAGCAGGTCGCGCTGCTTCAGGTCTTTCAGCAGCGCGGCGAAGGCGGGGTCGAGAATCGCGTTGTTCGCCTTGCAGGAGTTGTAGTTGTTCGCGTGCGTATCCCAGCCGTCGAGCGTGACTTCCACGCAGCGGACGCCGACCTCGATCAGTCGGCGCGCCGCCAGGCAGCCCCGGCCGAACGGGGTATCACCGTACTGCTTGCGGACGGACTCCGAGTCGGAAGCCACGTCAAACGCCTTCAGCTGGGCCGAATCCATCATGATGCGGGCGCGGGCGATGGTCTGGCGGTGCCCCGTCGCTTCCACGCGCTTCTCGCGGCCTTTCGCGAAGGCTTGCTCGACGATGCTCAGGTCCGCCACGCGCCGCTGGTCGCGCTCGGCGCTCACGCGGCGCGTCACGTCGGGCAGCGGGTTGGCCGGGTCGAACAGCTTGAAGGCATCGTATTCGTCGCCCAGGAAGCCGCCGCGGCCGGGCCACTGGTTGGGCAAGATGGAAACGTGCCGGGGCACCTCGGTCTTGTCGGCCGGCAGTTCATGGCACGCGATGGCCCCCAGCGCCGGATGCTCGATGGTCGGGTCGGGCCGGTAGCCTGTTTTAAGGGTGTAGGTGCCGCGCTCGTGGTCGCCTTCCTTGCTGACCACCGAACGAATCAGCGAGACGTCGGCCAGTTGCTCGGCCAGTAACGGCAGCCCTTCGGCGATCTGCACGTTCTTCTGGCCGGTGGCGATGCCCTTGGTTTCGCCGCCAATCTTGGTGCCGGGGTGCGGGTCAAAGGTCTCCAGCTGGCTCGGTCCGCCGGCCAGCCAAAGGACGATGACCGAATAGGCCGGCTCGGAGGTCTTGCCTTTCTTCTCGGCCTGCCGGGCGAGCAACTGCCCGACCGGCGTCAGCCAGCCCAGGCCCGCCGCGCCGGCCAGCTTCAGGAAGCCGCGACGTTCGAGGGCATGATTGCCGTGGCTGGGGCAAAAGGTATCAAAGGAGTTCATGACCAATCCTCGATGCGTGCGGCCGAGTGGAAGCTGTTGCTGGAGTTACCCGGAGCCCGAAGGCGGAGTTTCACCGAACTTATTCGCTTCGGCTTACAGTTCCTTGAGCCGAATCGGACCGACGGCATCAATCTTTCGCCAGTTTCAGCTCCTTGAGCTTGTCGGCCAACCGATGACCCGCCAACGCGGCGCGTTGCCGGGCCAGGGCGCGAGCAGCCGTCTCGTAGTCGTTCGCCGCCGCGGGCGCGTTGGCCGGCAAGCTGCCGTCGGGCTTGGTCGGCACGCCTTGCAGCGTCCCGTTGCGATAGGCGGTCTTCACGGCCCAGCCGTGGCTTTCGCGCACCCAGGCCGGAAAGGTGGGGTTGTCTCGCAGTTCCCTGAGCTGTTCCCGGCCGTAGTCCGGCTGACGGAGCGATTCGGCCACCTCCGCGATGCGCTTATAGAGCTTGCCCTGGCGCGGGGCCGGGTCGTCGTCGCTGCCGGGCACGTCGCCGAGGGCTTCATCCCAGAAGCGGTGCAGCTGGTGGCGCTTGCCGCCACTCGCGAAGGCGAAGCGCGTGCCGCCCCGGTCCCCTTCGGGAAACTGCGCGCTGTAGAACGTACAACAGTGCAACGGTTGATGCACGTCGCCGACCAGGTGAAAGAGCCAGCAGAGCGCGATGGCCTTGTCCTCGGCGCTGGCTTCGCGCAGGTTGATCTCGCCGACGCGCTGGCGAAACGCCGCCAGGATGTCGTGCTTGTCGGGCTCGGACTTGAGGTCCTTGAACAGGTCGAGCCGCGCCGGGTCGATGAACGGCACATTGATGTAATGGTCATCCGGCCGGCTGAACTTGTAGACCCGTTCGCCGCGCGTTTCCTTCTCGCGACGATGGCGAATCCAGTCGGGCCAGATCGAGGCCCGCAGCCAGGCCCATTCCTGGACGCCGATGCCTTCGGGGCAGGACTTCGCCAGGTATTCGTCGAAGTGTGGATGCGCTTTGAGGAGGTTGAACACGCGCAGCTTCAAGCCGTCGTCCGCCTGGTCGTACGCGACCTTGGCAATGGCCATGTGGCCCAGTTCGTTCCACGCCTCGGCGCGCTGCGCGGGAACGGTGAGCAGGCCGAAGAAGAGAAGGGGAACCAACAAGCGGCGCATGGGGACTCCAGCCCCGGAGGGGCGCAAGAATAGTAGCCCAGGGCGCGAGCCCTGGGGCACGCAACACATTTTACACAAAGCCCCGGAGGGGCGGCAGACGCAGCGACGCTGCTGGTCATTCTGCCGCCCCTCCGGGGCTTCGGCAACTTTTTGGCTCGATTCCCAGGGCTCGCGCCCTGGGCTACTATTCTCGCGCCCCTCCGGGGCTAGGAGCAGCGGGAGTGGCTAATGATTCCACGAAAATTCCGTGGAATTGATGAGCGTCCAGAACAGGTCTTCCAGGCGGCTGATGCGTTCCTGGCCCTTGCTGCCCGCGAGGCGCGACTCGAAGTGGGCGGCTTCCTCGGCCGTCGGACGGCGCGTCAGCACCGACAGATACGCGGTCTCGACGGCGGCGCGGTCGTTGGCGGAGAGATTGGCAATCAGCGTGGATGCATTGAACGGTTTGTTCTCCGTGCTTTCCTTCACCATGTCGCCGTTGAGGAGCAACAGGCGCTGCGGGATGGTGCCGCCTCGGCCCGTGAATTCGTCCTCGCCGGTGTCGCCGTAGCGCTTGACGAACTCGTTGATCGAGCCTTGGTAGGTCGCGCGCACGAGCAGGTTCGATTCGGCATTGATGGTCTTCAGCGCCGCCGCTTGCTGCACGCTGCCCACCACCTGTTCCGGGCGCAACCGCACCAGCGGGAAGGCCGCCCAGTGGCGTTCGTGCTCGTCGGTCAGTTCGTGGTTGGCCTTGCTGTCTTGCCAAAACACCTCGCTGGCGGTGATGATGCGAATCAGCCGCTGCAAGTCGTGGTGATGCGCGGCGAAGTCCTGGGCGAGAAGTACCAAAGGCTGCGGGGGATTGGACAGCGCGTCCATCGATTCGACGGAATCGAGATAGGGCCGGCCGAACAGCAACGCCCAGACTCGTTGCACGGTGGCGCGGGCGAAGTATTCGTTTTGCGGGTGCGTCACCCAGCGGGCCAGCCGCGAGCGCCGGCTGCCATCGGTGGGCAGCAGTTCCTTCAGGAAGGGCACCGCCGGCTCGATGGTTTCCTTCTTCGCCGTCTTGTGGTCGGTCATCATGTGCTCGCCCTTGCCCTCGTAGAGCCCGGTCAGGCCCTGCTGGGTCTTGCCGAAAAAGGCGGCGAGCCCGTGGAAATCCTTCTGCTGCCATTCTTCAAAGGGATGGTTGTGACACTGGGCGCAATCGAGACGCACGCCGAGAAAGGCGCGGGCGACCCGCCCAGCCAGTCGTTCCTGATCGGGACCGTCGCCCTCGGGCACCGTGGTCACGGTGATGAAGTTGGTCGCTGGCTTATCGGTCCACAGGCCGTCACTGACGATCAATTCGGCCACCAGGCTGCCATAGGGCCGGTTGGTCAGCAGTTGCTCCGAAAGCCAGGTGACGAAGCGGCGTCGACGATAGATGATGAATGGTCCATCCTCGGTGCCGACGTAGGCGCGGGCCAGACGCTCGGCGAAGTAGTTGCCGAAACGTCGGTCGTGCAGCAGGTAGCTGAGCCAGCTATCGACGCGGTTCTCCGGCGGAATAGCTTCCAGCTGGCGCATCTCTTCCCAGGAAGGAATGGTGCCGGTCAATGCCAGGGACAGACGGCGAATGATGGTATATTCGTCGGCGAGCGGCGCGTGCTGGAGGCTCTGGGCAGTCCACTCCGCGCGGAAGGCGGCATTGACCCGTCCGATGACTTCATCGAGTTCGCTGCCCCGCGTCACGGGCGCAACCGGACGGACCTGGGCGTTGCCCGAGAGCGGGAAGAGGTTGGCCCGCAGGGCCGCGATGGCGGCGACCACCAGGCCGATGAAGAGCAGATTGCGCAGCCACATGAGGCGGTCCCTCGGACGGGTTTCGTTCGATTTTACCTGAGCATCCGCCGGCAGTTTCAGAAATAATCGACGGGTGGCGGCGAATAGGGAGTAAGCGCGCCGGCAGGTTATTCGTTGCGCGGCGGGCGATCTTGAGACCGCTCGCCGCGGAAGTAGCCCGCCGCGGAGCGGCGGGCTACTATCCTGAAACCGAACCCCGGCCGTCGGGTAACACCTGCCATGAGCAACGCATCCCCGACTCCGCGCTCCGTGGTGCCACCGGCCAAGCCCGCGTATCCGGTCGCCCGGCCCGCGCCGATCCTGGACGTCATCGCCGTCGCGCCGCCGCCTCGTCCACCCGTGCTCGACGCGATTCATTTACCCGATGTGCTACCGGTCGCGCCGCCCGCTGTCGTTGAAGAAACCGGGCTACCGGCGGTGCTGCCGGTCAGCCAGCCGCTGTTCCTGAAAGACCCGTTCGGCTGGATTTGGTGGATGATCGGCTCGACGGTCGAATGGTGCTTCGGGGCGTTCGCCCTGGTGCTCGGCCTGTCGATCCTGGCCGCGGTGCCCGTCGCGCAATTCCTGACGCTGGGCTACCTGATGGAAGTGTCGGGCCGGATCGCCCGCACCGGCCGCTTCCGCGATGGCTTCGTCGGCGTCTGGAAGGCGGCGCGGGTCGGCAGCATCGTACTGGGTACCGCCCTGGTGCTGGCACCGCTCTACTTCGTCTCGCAGATGGCCCAGGCGGCGCAGCTGGTGAATCCGGGCGGCGCTTCCGCGAAGGGCTGGCTGTTCGCGCTGAACTTCTTGACCGTGGTATTCAGCCTGCACGTCGTCGGGGCCTGGTCGCGCGGCGGCAAACTGCATCACTTCCTCTGGCCGTCGGGCAACCCGGTGCGGCTGCTGCGCCGCTTGTTCCAGGGCGAAATCGTCGATGTGCTGGGCTTGGTCTTCCTCGGCAACTTCTGGTGGCTGGGCAAGCGACTGCTGGGCGGCGGCTACTACGGCGAGGCGCGCGACGCCGTCTGGAACTTCTTGGTCTCGCTGCGGCTGCCCTACTACTTCTGGCTGGGGGTGCGGGGCTTCGCCGGCGCATTTCTCTGCATCGCGGTGCCCGTGTCGTTCCTGGCGCTGGGCCGTCTGGGGCCGATGATCGAGTTCAAGGGCGACCCGGCCCAGGGCGGTTTCCTGTTCGTCGTGGTGATGTTCGGCTGGCTAGTCAATTCTCTGGTGCTGCTCTACGTGCCGTTCCTGCAAGTCCACATGGCCAAGGAGCAGCGCTTCAGCGCCATGTTCGAGTGGCGGGAAATCCGTCGCATCTTCAAGCGAGCGCCCATTGCGTTCTTCGGCTCGTTCTTCGTGTTGCTGGCCCTGGCGCTGCCGTTGTACATCCTGCGCATCGAGCAGGTGCCGGGCGACGCCGGCTGGTTGCTGGCCATCTTTTTCATTATCACCATCTTCCCGACCCGGTTGCTTACCGGCTGGGCCTACGCCCGCGCGATGAAGAAGGCCGAAACACCGTCACTCCGCCGTGCCCTGGGCAGCGGCGAAGGCTGGACGACCATCAAGGGCATCCTCGGTTTCATCATACGCTGGAAATGCCGCCTCCTGATGCTACTGACGGCGGCGACCTACGTCTTCTTCCTGTTCTTCACGCAGTACACTTCGGGCGAGGGCGTGCTCAGTCTCTATGGGCAGCACGCCTTCATGTTGCCGGTGCCGTTCTGGGCGTTCGACTGAAGTAGCCCGCCGCTCCGCGGCGGGCTACTTTCCGTCGCCGGCCGGTATGCGGTGGGAATGGGAAAGCAACACATCCTGCTTTTCGGGCGGCGGCGCTGCGTCCTGCTTCGGCATCTCCGCTGCCAGGGCCGTGGCGGGTAACTGCGCCGCCAGGGCCATCGCGATCGTCACGAGCACCAGTGTGCCAAGGTTTACCCAGACGCTGTAGCCGTGCCAGCGGTTGAAGTCGAGTCGCGCCTGGTGAGCCTCATCGACCTGCATCTGCGTCGCGCTGCCCGGTTGCAGTAGGACGGTATCGCTGGTCTGGGCGCGCACGTCGCGCCGGGCCACCACTTCGCGATCGAGCCACCAGCCGATGATGACCGTCAACAGTGCCAGCGTCAGCAGCACGGTGCGCACTTGATGCACTTTGCCGGCCTGGCCGCGCGACCAACCGAACGCCGTCGCCAGCGCCAGCACGCCGCAGATGGTTTGCAGCGTGAAGTAGGTCTTGAATAGCGGTCCGATTGCCCGGCCGAACAGCCGACCGCCCTGCTCTTTGCTCAGCGGCTCGGGAAAGGACTTTGGCCAGCCTTCCTTTGGTGGCGGCTGCTGTAGCGGCGCGGCGGTTGGCAACCACCCCGGACGCTCGGCCGGTGCGGCGGCCGACAGTTCTGTCATGCTGCCGAACAACTGTATGCCGACGAAGATGAAGAAAACGACCGTACCGAACCACAGACCCAGCGACAGCACGTGGACGGTTCGGGTGAGCAGTAGCATGGCAGTGGTGTCCTGAAGACGAGGTTCCGTGCCGGCGAACAGCCTTTGCAGGTTCGACCGATGGCGGACGAGCACGAGCAACGCCGCGAGGATGCAGAAGATGGTCAGGGCCAGTTGGTTGGGGGCGAACGGTTCCGGTTCGGCCAGCAGGCGGATGAGCGCGATCACCGCCGCGGCGGCGACGGAAGCCACCGAGACATAGCGCACCGCGCACAGCACCGCCAGCCAGGCGGCCAGGCCCAGCGCCGCGGGAGCGGGCACCAGCATGAAGACGACGCCGGCCCCGGTGGCCACCCCCTTGCCGCCGCGAAAGCGCAGGTAGATCGGGAACATGTGCCCCAGCACGGCGGCCAGTCCCGCGAAGACCGCCAGCGTGTCGTTGGGCTTGGGGTCCACCAGGAAGCGGGCCGCGAGCGTCGGCAGCGCCCCTTTCAAGAAGTCGAGTACGAAGACCAGGATGCCCAGCTTCTTGCCCAGCACCCGGCCGACGTTGGTCGCGCCGATATTCCCGCTGCCGGCCTGCGTGATGTCCACGCCGCGCAGCCAGGCGACCAGCCAGCCGAACGGGATCGCGCCGATCAGATACGCGGCCAGGATGACGGCAAGCTCGACGGCATTCATGCGGATCATCATAGTGCCGGTGCCGCGCCCGGCGAGCGGCATGGCACCCGAAGCGAGGCATGGTCCGGCCACCGGGGTTTACCGACTCGGCTCACCGGCAGCCGCCTGCTCCGAGGAAACGCTTGACTGCGGGCCGCCGGTACTGTCTGATAGGGCCACGGAAAGCTCTGCCCCTTCCGTGCCCCGCCGGTATTGCCTGCCAACCTCTCCCCGTTCCAGGCTTCCCTCCAGCCTGGCGACCCGTGGAGTGCGACCATGACCTGCCGTTCCCTGCTTCCCTGTGCTGTCGTGCTGCTGGCTTCTTTTGGTGCCACGGCGCGCGCCGCCGAACCCGCCAAGCTGGACCCTGCCCAGGTTGAATACTTCGAGAAACACGTGCGGCCCGTGCTGGTCGAGCATTGCCTGAAGTGCCACGGGCCGGAGAAGCAGAAGGGTGGCTTGCGGCTCGATTCGGCCGCCGCCACGAAATCGGGCGGCGATTCCGGGCCGGCGATGGTCTTGGGCAAGCCGGACGAAAGCCGGCTCATCAAGGCGCTGCGCTACGAAGACAACATCCAGATGCCGCCCAACAAGAAGCTGCCCGACGCGCAGATTCAGGCGCTGGCGACCTGGGTCAAGATGGGCGCGCCCTGGCCGGCTCCGGATACCGAGACCCGGCCGGTCGATCCCGTCCGTGGTATGCAGGTCACGGCGAAGGACCGGCAGTTCTGGTCCTTTCAGCCGGTGAGGCCGGTCGCTCCGCCCGATGTCAAGGGTTTCGCCTCGACACCCATCGACCGCTTCCTGCAAGCGACCCTCGAAGCAAAGGGCCTGACGGCGTTGCCCACCGCGGAGCGGCGCACGCTGGTCCGCCGCGCCAGCTTCGATCTGATCGGTCTGCCGCCGACTCCGGACGAGATGAAAGCCGCCGTCAACGATCCGTCGCCGGAGTGGTTTGCCACGGTCGTCGAACGGCTGCTCGCTTCCCCGCACTACGGCGAGCGCTGGGCCCGGCACTGGCTCGACATCGCCCGCTACGGCGAGGACCAGGCGCATAGCTTCCAGCCCCGGCTCTATCCGCACGGCTACCGCTACCGCGACTGGGTGGTGAAAGCGCTCAACGACGATCTGCCCTACGACCGCTTCCTGATGGAGCAGATTGCCGGCGATTTGCTCGATGGCCCGAACCGCGAGGACCGCCTGGCTGCCCTGGGCTTTTTCGCCCTGGGACCGGCCTACTACGGCAAGGCGACGGCGGAAGAACTCGACGACCGCATCGACACGCTTTGCCGGGGCATGCTCGGCCTGACGGTGGCCTGCGCCCGCTGCCATGACCACAAGTTTGACCCGATCCCGACCCGCGACTACTACTCGCTGGCTGGCATCTTCGCCAGCACGCAATACAAGGAATACCCGCTGGCCGACCCAGCAACCGCCGCCGAGTACGACCGCTTGCAAGCGGACATCAAGACGCGCAACGATGCTGTCACCGCCTTCCTGCGTGCCGAGGCGATCCGCATGGCGCAGGCGCTGTCCGCGCAGAGTGCCCACTACATTCGCACGGCCTGGGTGCTGCACCAGCAACGCCGGACCAACCCGGCCGCGAGCGTGGCCGATGCCGCCAAGCGCGAGCAATTGCACGACTTCGTCCTCGAACGCTGGCTCAACTACCTGTTCCCGAAGGAAGCCGACCAGCGACCCTTTCTGGCGGACTGGCGCACACTGCTCACGGGGCAGGATGCGGCGAAGGACCACTCCAAGGACGAAGCCGCGCTGGCCGAGGTCGAGAAGGTCGCGGCAGCGCTGCAAGAAAAGATTCAGGCCCTGTTGCGGCACGGTCCCGTGGCCGAGCCGCAAGTCGCGACCGCGCTCTACAAGGAAATCGTCCTCGGCGTCCAGGACATTCCGCGGCAGCAGGTCGAAAAATTGCTGAATGCGGAAGCGAAAAGCAAGCTGACGGCGCAGCGCAACGAACTGGAGAACATCCGCAAGAAGCTGCCGAAGCTGCCGGTGATCCACGCGCTGATGGAAGGCCCGAATCCGGCGAACATGCCGGTCTATCTGCGGGGCAACCCCGCCACGCCGGGCGAGGTCGCGCCGCGCCGCTTCCTGGCGGTGCTGGCGGGCGACAACTCAAAGCTCTTTACCCAGGGCAGCGGCCGGCTGGAGCTGGCCCGCGCCATCGCCAGCAAGGACAACCCGCTGACGGCCCGCGTGCTGGTCAATCGCGTCTGGGCGCAGCACTTCGGCAAGGGCATCGTCGGTACGCCGAGCAATTTTGGCAGCCTGGGCGAACGGCCCACGCACCCCGAATTGCTCGATTACCTGGCCGACCGCTTCATGGCTTCCGGCTGGTCGCTGAAGCAACTGCACCGCGACCTTCTGGCGACTGCCGCCTATCAGCGGAGCAGTCAGTTCGACGCCTACGCCTTCCAGACCGATCCGGGCAACAAGACCTACTGGCGCATGGACCGCCGCCGGCTCGAAGTCGAAGCCTGGCGCGACTCCTTGCTCGCGGTCTCCGGCACGCTGGACCGCACGCTCGGCGGGCCGTCCGCGGACCTGGCCTCACCGGACCATCGCCGCCGTACGTTCTATGCCGCCGTCAGCCGGCACAACCTCGACGGCCTGCTACGTCTCTTCGACTTCCCCGACCCGAACGTCACCAGCGAGAAGCGCGTGGTGACGACGGTGCCGTTGCAGCAGCTGTTCGTGCTCAACAGT
>JAEUIF010000905.1 GCA_016795185.1 Planctomycetia bacterium
CTCAACGCGGTCAAGAAACTCAAGGACGAACTGGACAAGACCAACAAGGACCACGAGAAGTTGAGCGCCGAGCTGGCCGCCGTCGGCTTGCAGATTGACGAGATCGAGGGCCGACTCAAGGAAATCTCCAAGGATATCGAGCGCGACCGCAAAGCTTTCGAGGGTGGGAATATCACCGAAAAGGAGTTCAACCTCAAAGTCACCCAGTGGAAGAAAAGCGTGGCCCTGGGATAAGAACGCCTCGGCGCGGGGGAACACCAGCGCGGTGGGTCACTACTGCTCCGCGACCTGTCGCTTGACCGAGTTGCGGGTGTGCGCGACGCTATCGGATCCCGTGCCGAGTATGCCGGGAGGCGATGAGGGGACGCAGGTCGTTTCTGAACGAGCTGCGTCCTCTTCTTCCTCCTCTTTCTACTTCCTTTGATGAGATGCTGGTGCAAGCTCGAAAGGTTCGCCATTTCCGGTAAACGCCCCATCGCACCAGATCGGCATGAAACGGCGCGGGCCGGTGGATGTGAAAGCGCCAGGTTACTTGAACTCCCCCGCGTCGTATTTCATCCAGAAGTCGTCGGCCGCGAATCGCCCCACTTTCACGACTTCAATCACCTTCAGGGTCCCTTTCATCCGGCGGAGCACTTCCATGCTCTCCCTGGGCAGCGACCTGGAATAGATATGAATCTCCGCTAATTTCATACCTTCCAGCGGCGCAAGGTCGCGCACCCTGGAGCTGAGGCAAAGGCGCACCAGCGGCAGTCCTTTCAAGGGCGTCACGTCCTGGACCCGCGAATTGAGGATGTCCAGGTTGGTGAGCGGCATGCCCTGGAGCGGTGACAGATCATCGACCTGGAAGCAGTTGAGTTCCAACGTCGTGAGCGGCAAGTCCCGAAGCGGTCCCAGGTCTCGGACGAGGCCGCTGCGCAGATTGAGCCAGGTCAGCTTCGTGCCGCGCAGCGGTGTCAGGTCGTGGATCTTTTCGCCAGCAAGATTCAACCGAGTCAACGGCATGCCTTGCAAAGGCGACAGGTCCGTGACCTTGGGGGAGGTGAGGGAAAGGTCGCTGAGCGGCAGGCCCCGCAACGGAGTCAGGTCTTCGATCCGGTCGCAGCCTTGCAGGTTCAACGAGGTGAGTGGCATCCCCTGAAGGGGCGTGAGGTCCTGAACTTTGCGGCAGCCGAACAGACTCAGAGACGCCAGCGGCATGCCGTGCAGGGGAGTCAGATCCTGAATCCCATCACAATACATGAGATTGAGCCGGTTGAGCGGCAACCCCATCAGCGGTGCGAGCGAAGTCACCTGCGAGGCATCCTTGAAGTTGAGTTCAAACTGGCCGACCTTGTTCAAGATCAGGCGGCTGCCCAGCCCTGGCCAGGCGGCCGCGATCTGCTTCTGGTAAGGGACCAGCAGTTCCTGGCGGTTCGTTGCCAGGCGCTGAAAGTCCTTGAGCAGCGGCGCGGCGGGACCGAACGCCCGCTGGCGTTGGAGCACTTCGGCCACCGCCAGCAGCGTCGTCGGATCGTCTGTCTTTCCTGCCGCGCACAGTACCGCCAACTTCTTCGCATCAGCATCGTCAGACCGCCGTTGGAGGTAGTCCCGCAAGACGGCGTGGGCGTCCGCCCACTTCATCTGGCCGATCCAAATCTGGCCCCGCAAGAGGCGGGCATCGGCATTCCCCGGATCATAGTCGAGCGCCACCTCGATCTGCTCCAGGGCTTCCTTGAACTGGCCGTCATTGGCGACCACCCGAGCCGCCGCGACCAGTGCCGGCACCGCCTTGGTGGTGCGCTGCTCCTTCTCCTGCTGCTCACGGGTGTAGGCCCAGCGATTCGTCATGGAGATGGCCACGAGCACCGCCAACGCGGGCAACAGCAGGCACAACACGGCACTGACCGCCCTGTTTCGCTTCACCAACCTCCAGAGCATTTCCCTTGTGGAGTCCTCCTTGGCGCTCACCGACCTACCTTCCTGGAATCGTTCGATGTCCAGTCGCAGCTCGTCAACATGAGCATACCGCAGCCTTGGCTCTCGGCTCATGGCCTTCATCGCAATGGCTGCCAGCTCCTTCGGCACCTTACCCGCCTTCGTTCGTTTCGGATCACGCTGCTCTGCTGGGATGATCTCACCCTGGATCACCCGCATCAGGATTGCCAGGTAGCCGCCATCCTTCTCGACCGGCGGCTGCAACGTCAGCAGTTCGTAAAGGATCGCACCCAGGGAATACACGTCACTCCGGGCATCGATGAGATGTACCTGGCCGTTGGCTTGCTCGGGCGGCATGTACACCGGCGTGCCCAGGACCGCTCCATCCTGGGTCAGGTCCGCTTCGGGCTCTCGGCTGGTAACGACCTTGCTTGACGGTCCTGAAGGGTTGCCTGTTCCAACGGGCAGTGCCATCGGAGCAGCGCCGGCAGTGCTGGCCGCGATGCTGGCAACCGGGGAAGCCGGCGTCTGGACGCCGCCCCTCAGCACCTTGGCCAGGCCCCAGTCCATCACGTAGACCTCGCCAAAGTCGCCCAGCATGATGTTGGCGGGTTTCAGGTCCCGATGAACGACGTGGCGTGCATGGGCAAAGGCCAGGGCGTTGCAGACGTTAACCAGGATGTTCAGAAAGCGGCCCAACGTAAATTCCTTCTCGACCTGCTTGGGGTTCTCCCGCAGCTGGTCGAGCACTTCCTTGAGGCTCTTACCCTTGACCATCTTCATCATGATGAAGGGTCGCTTCTGAGCATCCACGCCCAGATCATAGACCGGCACGATGTTCGGATGTTCCAGCTGGCCGTTGATCTGCGCTTCCTCGATGAAGCGCGCCTTCTTCTTGGCGTCTTTCTCATCGAGCATGTACTTGACGGCCACTTCCCGGCGAATGTCGCAGTCCACGGCCTTCAAGACCGCTCCCATGCCGCCACGGGCAATTTCCCCCTGGACGACGTACCGCTGGCCCTTCTTCCGGCTGGCCAAGGCGTCGTCGATGCTCGGTGGCGGCTTCTGGGCGGCAGTAGGCTTGCGGCCCTTCGGGTCGCTTTCCAGGGTCACGCCGCCATCGAAGCCGGCTTTTGCCAGGCTGCTCCCGTCGTCATCGATCTGCTGGGGTGGGGAGTAGACTCCGGTCACACTGGCCGGCGGTACAACCAGGGGGTGCTTGCAGGCGGGGCATTTTGAAGAGCGACCGGCGTACTGCTCCTTGACCTGGAGCTTTATGCCGCAGTGGCTGCACGAAAAGGAAATCATCGGCTAAACTCCGGTCGCACGACAGCACGGGATTCGCTGCCCCAGGCGATCAGCAGCGCGCGTATCATTATCGCATGGGGGCGTTGGCTGTCCAACCTCCCTGATCTCGTAGGGCAAGGGATGCGAAGCTACCTGCTGCACGATCTGCACTGGATAAAGAAAGGGGACGCAGCTCGATTCAAAACCGCTGACGTGATAAAGAAAGGGGACGCAGCTCGATTCAAAACCGCTGACGAAAGTGGGTTGTCATGGTTCGTGTCCGACGCGCAGCCGCTTCCGCCAGCCTGCCAAACCGAGGTGCGATGGTGCAAGGGCAGTGCGCCGCCGTCGAGCATTTTGGCGGACAGGGTGCAAAACCCCAATAAAAACACCCTGTCCGCCAGGGGGCGGAGTTGGCGGACAGGGTCGCCCTGCCATTCTGACGGGCGCGCGTTGCGGGCAACCGCCGAGTGGGCATTGCTCTTCGCGCCCATAGCCGGGATACTGGAAGCCATCCCACGGGTTTCGTCGCGAGACTTATCCATGCAACCCGCCCCACAAGCTGCCGCCGAACTTCAGCCCGGCGCGGAGCCGATTGCCGGCTACCGGCTGGTCCAGCGGCTCGGCGCGGGCGGTTTCGGCGAAGTCTGGAAGGCGCAGGCGCCCGGCGGGTTCGACATTGCCCTGAAGTTCGTCAACGTCGCGGCGCAGGGCAAGGCCGGTAAACGCCAGGCCGGCGATACCGAGCTGCGTGCCCTGGAAATCATCAAGAACATCCATCATCCCAATCTGCTCACGACCTTCGGGGCCTGGCAGACGCCGCAGTACCTCATCATCGCGATGGAACTGGCCGACGGCTCGCTCTGGGACCGCTTCTGCCAGTATCAGGAGCAGGACCAGCCGGGCATTCCCCGCGCGGAGTTGCTCGACTACTTCGAGGAAGCCGCCAAGGGCATCGACTATCTCAATAGCGCCAAACTCCAGTTGCCCGACGGCGAGGCCATCGGCGTGCAGCACCGCGACATCAAGCCGCAGAACATCCTGCTGGCCGGCGGCGGCGTGAAGGTCGCCGACTTCGGCCTGGCCCGGTTGCTCGAACGCTCGCTGACGGGCCACACCGGCTCGATGACCGTGTCCTACGCCGCGCCGGAGTTCTTTCAGGGGCAGACTTCGCGGCAATCGGACCAGTATTCGCTGGCGGTATCGTACTGCCAGATGCGCGGCGGCCGGCTGCCGTTCGAGGGCAACATGGCCCAGGTCACCGCCGGCCACCTGATGCGCGAGCCCGATTTGACCATGTTGCCCGAACCCGAAAGGCCCATTATCTCCGGGGCGTTGGCCAAGAACCCGGCCGAACGTTGGCCCAGCTGTCGGGAACTGGTGCAGGCGCTGCGCGCCGTCAAGCTGCCGGGCGAAGGGGGCAGCAAGACTTTTTCACTGCCGCCGTCGTCGTCCTCGCCGGGCATCGGCCCGACCGTGCATCCGACCGAACTGACGGTTGCGGTCGAGAAACCGCAGGCCGGCGGCAAGGGCAAGACGCTGGTGGTGCTGTTCATCACGCTGCTGGCCGCCGGCGGACTGATCGCCTGGAAGTGGGCCAAGAGCAATGACTACTTCCAGCGACCGATGCAGGGCGTCAGCCTGGGAGCGCCGACAGAGTTGCAGATTCGCGCGGGCGAGAGTCAGACACTCAACGTGCAGGTGCGGCGGGACAACTACTCCGGCCCGGTGCAGCTGCGCGGCGACCGCGTGCCGGAGGGCGTGACGGTCCAGGAAACGACGATTCCCGCGGGCGTGGGCGAGGCCGGCGTGACGATCCTGGTCGGCAAACAGCTACCGGAGTCCGTCCACGAGTTGACCTTGTTGCTGATCTCCGATGCCGGCCAGCAGCCGGTCGCGTTTCGGCTGACGGTGCTGCCGTCGCTGGCCGTTATGCACCTGCGCAACGGCGACCGGCACCTGGCGCGGCGCGAGTTCGACGAGGCGGTGCGCGAATATGATGAAACCCTGAAGCGCGAGCCGGACCTCTACGAAGCCCGGCTGCATCGCGGCCAGGCGCTCACGCAGCGGGGCGACTTCACCGCCGCGGCGCACGACTTCACGGAAGCCATCCGCCTCAACCCGCAAGCAGGCGAACCGTACCGGGACCGCGCCCACGTCCGCAATCAGCAGCGCCAGTTCGAGCAGGCCATCGCCGATGCCAGTCAGGCGATCAAGCTCAATGGGCGCGACGCGCTGGCCTACGCCCATCGCTCCTGGTCTTATCTCGGACTGAAGGACGCCGAGCGGGCCATCGCCGATGGCTACGAGAGCATCCGCCTGGACCCGAAGGACGCCCGGCCCTTCGCCGCGCGCGGCCTGGCGTACTTGCAGCGGGGTAACCTCGACAGCGCCCTGAACGACTTGAACAAGGCCATCGAGTTGAATCCTACATATCGCGCGGCTTACGAGGGGCGAGCCAGCGTCTACGACAAGAAGGGCGACGCCGCGAAGGCCACCGCGGACCGCAAGCGGGCTGCCGCCCTCAAATAGTGAAAAACCGGCGCAAGTATTACTACCGCCCGCGTTTTTTCTGGGGCAGAGTATCCATCCTGCGGTATTATCGAACGAAAATCGATGCGGAGGTTGCGTCCATGCGATACTTGAAGCTGCCGATCGGATTGGCCCTGGCCGGGCTGTTGCTGGCCGCGCTGGCCGGTCGCTCCGCCGCCGACGAACCGGCCAAGGCCGCCGATAAACAGCCACCCGCCAAGGGCTTCTTCGACGTGGACGCGGTCTACACACCGCCGGAAGCCGCCTTCGCCTCCCGTCCCATGGGCGGGTTGCTCGGCAACGCGACGCCGGGTTCCACCTGGCAGGGCATGGCCTTCAATCCGTCGAGCAGTGATCCGGGCAGCAATTTCTATCCCATGCCGCAGTACAACCCGGCGGCGCTGCAATACCAGTTGCAGCAGCAGATGTTTTTGCAGCAGGTCTACACGAACTGGCAGAACTCGCGCCGTCCGCAAGGCGGCGGTCCCTGGTTGCCGGGCATGGGCAGTACCAGCCAGGGCGACCTCTGCCTGCCGATGGCGCACCTGCACATGAAGTACGCGCCGATGTTCGGCGTGCCCGGCCGCCGCGGCGGCCCAGCGCCCCAGCAGTGCTTTGCCGCCGGCACGCAGGTTCAGCTGACGGCGGGCGCGAGCCGGATCGAAACCGTGACCGTCGGCCAGCGTGTCCGCTCCGAATCGTCGGCCCAGGAGATTGCTCCCCTGGCCTGGCGTCAGGTCGAACTGCAAGCGCAACACCGCGACGGCAGCCGGGCGACCGTCGTCCTGCTGCGGCCCCTGGACTGGCTGGCCGAGCACCGCGTTGCGGTGGGCGGCCAGGTAAAACTGTCTCTGCCCCGCTGCGGGTTTGAAGGAACCGCCGAGGTGGTGTCCGTGAACGCTTGCCCGACGATCCAGTCCGGCGCGGGTGACGTGGTGACCGCCACTATCCGCCACGACGCGGCCCTGGTGCTCGACCTGCACCTCGAAGGACTGGACCAGCCCCTCGGCGTGACGGCGAACCATCGTCTCTGGTCGGCCGACCGGCAGGAGTTTGTCCGCGCCGACGAGCTGCGGACGGGCGAGCAACTGCGTGGCACGCGCGGCGACTTCCGCGTGCAGCGTCTGGAACCGCGTGCGGGCAGCGTCGCCGTCTACAACCTGGAAGTCCAGGGCAGTCAGGCGTTCCGCGTCTCGCCGCTGGGCCTGCTGGCCGAAGACGCTGGCAGCATTCGGACGAAGCGCTGAGTTGAACTCGATCAAGATAACAAGCCCACGGGGACCAACTCCGTGGGCTTGTGGCATTCATGGGTAGGTCAGGTTTTCTGGCCTGACAGTCGCACCGGCGGCTGGCGGCACATCGCGGGCGCTGCTGGCAGGCTGGAAAGCCTGACCTACGATGGCTCGGCATCAAAGCCGCTGCAAATCCTGGGTCTGCGGCAAATCTTCGAGACTGCGCAGGTTGAACAGGTCGAGGAAACGTTGCGTCGTGCCATACGCAACCTCGCGCTGACTGGCGTCGCCGCGCTGCACCACGGCGATCAGGCCGCGGCGCACCAGTTGCCGCAGCAGCGAACCGGATTCCGCGCCGCGGAAGGTGTCGATTTCCTGACGGGTGGCGGGCTGCCGGTAGGCGACCAGCGCCAGCACGTCGATGACCTGCTGCGAGAGGCGCGCTTCGCGATTTGAACCATACAGGCGGTCGATCACCGGCCGGTAGCGTGGCCGCAGCGTCAGCACCCAGCCATGCTCCTTGGGCACGATGGCATAGGGCCGACCTTGCTCCCGGTAGTCGCGGTTCAGATCGGCGATCGCTTCCTGAAGTTGCTCGGGCGTCAGACCGCGCACCGCCTCGGCGGCGCGTTCGGCGGTCAGCGGCGCGCCGCCGACGAAGAGCAAGGCTTCGACGATGCGCTTGGGCGGCGGCGGTACGGCTGGCGCGGCGGCAGCCGGAGCGATTGTCGGCGCGGGGCTGGCGACTTCAGGCTCCGGTTCGGGCGCCGCCGGCTCTTCGGCGGCATCGACCTGCCAGAGCGTGGGTTCGGGGGCCTCGTCGGTCATGGTCGACGACTCCCTTCACGGTGCGGCTGTATGCGGCAGCAGCAAGACCCCGGTGACGACGGTGCCGGTCCAGAGCAGGCCGAAGACGACGGCCAGAATGAGATGCGCCTGTCGGCGGTGGGTCAGCCCGGTGTAGAGCATTGCTGGCATCAGCAGGGCGGACGGCACGGAAAAACACAGGTGGATGTTCAAGGCCCGCCGCAGTTCGGCATGTTCCTTGATGTACTGAAAGATCGTCGGCTCGATGAGCTGAATGATGGCCTCGAAGCCCAGCACGGTGACCAGCGTCAGCGTGAAGAAGACGACGTTGATCCGCCCGTGCAGCCGGTGGTTGCCCCGCGCCAGGGCGACCAGCGAAGCCAGCAGCAGCACGGTGACCGCGCTCACGGCGACCTTCAGGGTCAGGATGACGTTCGGCCCGGTGAGCAAGGGTGGACTCCTGAAGACGGCGAAGCCGGAAGCGGCGCATCATGCCAGTTTATGGTTCCACGCTCGTTCGTCACGCCTCACGGCGCTTGCCGGCGCTGGCTGCGCAGCGACAGTTGCTGCAACGCTTGCAGGTCGCGCGCCAGGCCGGGGCGGTCCCCCGAAGGGGCCGTCAGGCCCTTGCGACACAGGTGTTGCCAGAGACGGAAGTACGAGCCGTCGCGGGCGGCATCGTCGCGGCGGGCCTCGATGGTGGCCTGGGCGCGCCGCTCCGCTTCCTCATCGGTCATGTGCATGTCGAAGTAGGCACAGCCGAACGGCGCGTGTTCGTGAACGGCACACTGGCCGTTGAACAGCCAGTGGCAGCTGCCGTTCGCCTGGCGGACAGGCACCAGCGTCGGCACGGATTTATCGGTCAGCGCCCGGAGGTGTTCTTCCGCCCACGGAAACAGGTCCAGTCCCGACGGACAGAGGCGGTCGAGGTCAGCCACATCGAGGGTGCCGGGCATGTGCTTGCATGGCGCGCGACAGAATTCGCAACCGCAGACGGTGCGCTGAAAGCCGTAGCGTTCCTCGGGCGGGCGCGGTTCGGATGTGGGGGTCTGTGCAGAATGCCCCTCGCCCCTTGCGGGCGAGGAGCGAGGGGTCGCAGGTCGGAATTCAAACAGGTTCACCCCTCACCCCCGACCCCTCTCCCGCAAGGGGCGAGGGGAGACAGTCATCGTCACGTGGCCATTACGGTTCGAGCGGCACCCAGTCGCTGATGTCGAAGCGGGCGTGCGACGAAGCGGGCGGGTTGCCCACCGTCGCCTGGTAGGCAGCGCGGAAGGGCCGCAGCAAACGCTGGATGTCCTCGGTGGTCAGGTTGCCCTGCTCGCGGCAGAACATCAGGTCGGCCTGGCCGGTGACCCGCAGCAAATTCAGTGACGGAATGGCCTGTTTCGCCTGCTCGCCGAGGTTCTTGCCGGCCTCGCTGGCGGGCAGCAGCAAGAAGCCGTGCTGGTTGCTCGCGCCCTTGCTTTCGACCAGCGGGACCGCCTGCGTGAAGTGCGCCTGCGTGCGGGCGTGGATATCGCCGCCAGCCGCCGCTGCCGCCGAGAACTCGACCTCGGCCACGTCGGTTACGGGCAACAAATCGCCGAGCGTCACCGCCGCCTGTTCAGTCAGCGGCGTCGCCAGGCCGCGCAGCAGGTCGCCGCTCGACGTGCAGAGATGGTGCAGGCCGCCCAGCGGGGCCAGCACGCGCTCTTGCAACGCCTGGTCGAGCTTTTGCCAGTGTTCTTCCGTCAGCTGGCTCACGAACTGCTCGGCCGCCCGGCCCAGGTCGGTCTCACCGTCGGGCAGCACCACGCGCACGGTGGATGATTCGCGAATGTCGTCCCAGTAGGATTCCGTGGAGACCGGGGTCGGGCTGGTGCTGGGCGTCGTGTCGGTGTTGAATCGGCCGCTGGCCAATGCCTCGGCGTCCTCGGAGGGCGCTTCGAGAATTTCCTGCAAGTGGCGCAGCCGCTGCCGGCAGAAGCCCAGTTCGCGGATGCGCTCCTCGAACCGGCCGTAGAGCTGGCTGTAGAAGCGGATGCTGGCGCTGGTGACCAGTTCGCTCAGGTGCTGCCGGGCGTAACCCGCCAGCTGGTCCATGAAGTTGCGCAGGACGCGCTTGGACCGGCTGCCGAAGAAGTTGAAGCCGCCGCCGCTGCCCAGGCAAGCTTCCAGGGCGGCATCGAGGCGGTGCCAGATTTCCTGGGTGCGCTCGGTCTGCGGCCCCAGACGGTTGCGGACCTCGGCCATCGACTCCTGACAGAACTGCATCAGGATTTCAAAGGCGTTCTCGGCGGCCGACAGCCGGCGGCCCTTGCGGTCCATCTGCGCGAAGGCGATCTTGGAGAGCTGCTTGTCCCAATGCTGGGCCGCCTGACCGACGGCGGTGTTCATGGCCCGGCCCAGTCGGCTCTGCCGCCAGGAGCTATCGTGCTCGGTCACCAGGCCGCTGCCGATCCATTCCTGCAAGTGAGCCAGTGCTTGCCGTGACCAGTTGCCGGGGTCTTCCTGGGCGACGGCGCTCTGCGATTGCTCCTCCAGTTGCCAGAGGAAGCCGGTCAGCGCCTCGGTCGGCTTGCCCTCGCTGGGCAGCCGGGCGGTGTCTTCGATGTGCGTCGAGACGTTCTCGAACTCCAGCGCCGGATCGTTCAGCGCTTCCAGACAGGCGGCCTCGATGGCCTCGTGGTCGGGATGGTTCCCGTCGGGCGACTCCCAGTCGGTGAGCAGTTGCGCACAGGTCTGGCGGGCGGCGAGGCGCAGCATCAGGCCGCGCGGGAACCAGACCGCGAACGTGCCGAAGCTGCGGAAGGGCGTGGTCTCGGTGCCGCGACTCTTGCGACTGCGTTCGAGCTTGGCGCCCAGCGGCGTCGTCAGGTCGTGGAACAGGTAGCTGCCCAGGTGCGCGACTGTATCGCGCAGCGCCTCCGGGGAGCGATGCTCCAGCTGCGTCAGGTAGATGGCATTGAACGACTTGCCTTCCTCGCGCAGCCGGGGGGCGTCCGGGCCGTACTGGGCGGAGAACGGCGCGCTGGGGTCGGCGAAGTGGTTCAACTCCGTCAGGCAGGCGTAGGTGTTGGCCTGCTCGGCCGGCGGCGTGGCCGGGTCGCTGGGCGCGCCGCACACCAGAAAGGTCAGGATTTCCGCCTCCGTGAAGTGCAATTGCTTGAGCAGGGTGCGGATCGCGTAGCCGAGGTCGGACAGCATGCCGCTGCTGCCGCCGCCGGTGGCTGCGATCAAATAGACGCGCGGCACGTTCTCGCGCAGCGCCAGCCCGGTCTGGCTGACGGACTGGTACAACGTGTCCGGATGGGTGGCCTGCTGCAATTCGCGCCGCAACCGGGAGAGTAAGCGCAGGTGGTTGTCCGCGAACGCCAGCCGGCCCAATGCCCGGCAGCCCTGCGGTTGCAGGTTGCGCGGGATCGAGTAGAGCTTTTCGCGCGGCAGCCATTCGTTCAGATGATCGAGGATGCGCCGGCGGTAGTTGGCCACCGGCTGCAACGGCAGGTGATAGACCTGCCCCTGGCTCAAGGCCACTTCGGGCGCGCCACGACTGGCGTTGCGGACCGCGTCGGCGTCGCAATCGACGTAGAGCAGTCGAATCAACGGAATCTTGCTCAGGTCGCCGAAGCGATCCAGGAACCGACAGCGCAGCTCCAGCAACGCCCGCCGGCCCACCCCGCCCAGGCCGACGATCAGCGTTGGCCGCAGCGCCCCGGTCGCCGGCTGGGCAATGGTCAGGCCCAGCTGCGAAACCGCGGCTTCGTCCAGCCCCTCGGGCGGCGGCGGCAAGGACGGTTGAGGCGGCGGCGCTTCGTCGGCGGGATGCTCCAGCAAGATGTCTTCCATGGTGTCGGCCATGGATTTCGGCCGGGCAGCGCCGGCCGTGCCGGCGTCCGCCGCCGCCAGCTGGATGCGCGTCGGGTTCTGGGCGTTGTAAAGAGCACGGACGAAGGCCAGGCAATTCGGCCAGCGCTGCGTGGGGTCTTTCGCCAGGGCGCGGGCCACCACCGGCCGCTCGGCCTCGGGCAACGGCCGCAGCTCCGGTTCTTCGTGCAAATGCTGGATCGCGAGCTGGCGGGCGTTCTTGCCGGTGAACGGCCGCTGCCCGGTGAGCAGTTCCTGGTAGACGATGCCCAGGCTGTACTGGTCGCTGTAGGGCGAAATTTTGTTGTTGATGGTTTCCGGCGGCGCGTACAGCGGCGTGACGCCGCCGAGCAATCCGGAATAGCCGGTGCGTTCGAGGGTCTTGACCAGGCCGAAATCGGCCACCTTGACGCGGTCGCTGATGAGAAACAGGTTACGCGGCTTGATGTCCAGGTGCAGCAAGCTGTGCTTTTCGAGCATGTGGTCGAGGGCTTCGGAGGCATCGCGAATGTAGCGCAGCAGCGCGTCGCGCGGGATGCCCACCAGGCCAGCGGCCTGGCATTCGCTGTAACTGTCGTGCAGGCTCTTGTCCGCCAGTTCCATGACGATGACGAGTTCGCCGTCGACGATCTCGATGCGCTCGGTGGACAGCACAAAGGGATGGCGGACCATCTTGATGTGCTCGAGCGCCTTCAACTCCTGCTCGGCGCGAACGCCCTCGGCGTCCAGCGAGTTGAGGTTGCCGTAAACGAACTTGATCGCCTTGGCCAACCCGCCGGGCGCGATGCACTTCCACACCTCGCCGTAGCCGCCGCTGCCGAGCGGTTCGACCAGTTTGTAACCGGGGATGGGTTCGGAATCGGGTTCGCGCAAGAAACTCATCGCAAGTCCCCGAGGACCAGCCAGTCCGCTTCACTGTTTCCGGGGCGAGGGGCGAGAGGCGCGGCGTGCCGCCGTCCGCCGGGTCGGTTGCCGTCGTGCGAGAAGTGACCGACAGCGCCCGCCGGCGCTTCGCCCCGGCCTACCGTCGCCGCTCTCTGGGTTCGTCAGGCGCGAACGCCTGGTTTGCGAGTCGAGCCCCTCAATCTTATAGCGCATTCAAAGCGCTGTGCAAGTGTTGGGTTGCGGAAGCGAAAATTCGTCTCCAATCGCCACAACGGCACCGCGCTGGCGAGCGGGCAGGTCAGCCCAAGCGCCGCCCTTGCCGAGGTGCTGCGGTCGCTGCAAGCCGCAAAGTCTGCGTCCGAAAGGCCCCTGTTCACGGCTTCAGGCCGCTTCCTCGTTGTAATGCCTCGACCGCCTGTCTACTCTGGAAAAAGGGCGGGGCTCCGCGATCCCGACCCTACCGGAACAGGGAACATCCGCGACGCCGTTCGTCACGGCTGCATTCCCCGCACAACTCTGCTCGGATCGAAGGATGGCGGCCCCGCCGCTTGCCTGCCGCGCTCGCGCGCTGCCGGTCCGTGGATTCCGCGCGCCGCGGCGCGCCTGGCCCGAACAAGGGAGGATCGAACGATGTTCTGTCGCAACGCCTGGCTGGGGCTCGCCCTGGCCGTCGCCGTGCTGACTAGCGCCGGCTGCTCGTGTCGCAGGAACCAATGCACCACGGCCAGCGCGCCGCCGTGCTGCCCGCCGCCGCCGTGTTGCAATGGCGCATCGCCCGGCGGCATCGGCGCGCCGGTCGGCGTCGCGCCGACCCAGGCGTACAGCATCCCGGTGGCGCCCGGCGCGCCCGGCTGCTGCGGCCGGTAACCTAGTGTTGAGGCAAGGGACAACCTGTTCAATCAGGTGGGTTGGGTGCCATGCCCACGGCT
>JAEUIF010000923.1 GCA_016795185.1 Planctomycetia bacterium
CGGAATGTCGCCTATTCACTCTGCCTGACGAACGCGAGGCCCGCTGCAAAACGGACGTGGAATACGCAGATAATTCGCGCGCACCTGTCTACCTGAAGGGAATCGACAGGCGCTGCGGTCTGTATCGACGATGCAGGCGGCCTGAGAGTCTACAGCGACTTCAAGAACGCCTCCAGGTCCGCACGTTCCGCCTCGGTCAACTTCTCGCCGCCGAGCTTTTCCGCCGCGTGCAGCGTGCGCAGCAGGCGTTCGAGCGATTCGGCCCGGCCGTCGTGCAGGAAGGGGCCGCGGTCGAAGAGGCCGCGTAACGACGGCGGGTTCCACAAGTCGAAGCGCGTGCCATCGTCGAACTTCAGGTCGTAGTTGTTCGCGGAGTAATACAGGTCGCCCTTGTGGCAGCGCACGCAGCGCGCCTTGCCCTCGAACAATGACTGACCGCGCTGGATCGCCGCGCTAGCTTCGCCCTGCGCCTCGCGGTGCGGGTTCGGCGGATGAGCCAGTGTCTTCAGGAAGGCGGTCAACGCTTGCACTTCCTCGGCCTTCGGCTTCGGGCCGAACAGGGTTTCGGTCAGCGATTTTTCCACCGCCGCCGATAGCTCCTCCTGCCAGCCGTGCCAGGTGTAGGGCGCGGTCTGGCCGACGTTCCGCAGGGTCGGCGTCAGCTTGGGGTTGCCATAGGATTCGTCGTTGAGCGTGTCGAAGCGCAGCCCGCACGTATGGCCGTCCGGATGGCACGTATGGCAGCTGAACCACTGGTGATGCGACTTCTGCGCATCGTAGAACAGTGCTTCCCCCTGGCGTAGTTGCGACGGTTCCTGCGGCCCGCCCAGGTGGATCGAACGGACCACCTTGCCGGCTTGCACGTCCACGATTTGCACGGCGTCTTGCAGATAGTTGGCCACCGCCACGGTGCGGCCCGCATCGAGAAAGGCCACGGTCAGCGGTCGGCCACCGAGGTCGATGCGCTTCATCTTGTGCGCGCCGATTTCCAGCGACACATCGATGAAGTCACCCGGTTCGCCGGGACTCCAGGGCAGAGATTCCGGCTCCAGCACGACCAGTTCGTGCGTGCCCGAGGCGGCCACTGCGAGGGTCTTGCCGTCCGGGCTGTAGGCCAGTCCGTGCAGGTCGGCCACCGCCTGGCCGCGCAGGTCCAGCGCCAGTTGCCAGTGTTCGTACCGGGCTTTCGGATCGAGCGGGAACTTGCTCAGCCGGTTGTCGATCACCCAGCCCGAATCGATGTGGTGCTGCGAAACCGGAAACTCCCGCCGCAGCGCATGCGCGACGACGAGTTCCTGCCCGTCGGGTGTAAACTGCAAGCCGCGCAGGTTGAAACCCTCATCGCTCTTGCGTTCCCAGACCAGCTTCTTGCTCTCGATGTCCCAGCAGCGCACCTGGCCCGACCGGGTACTGGACGCCGCGAGCAGCTTGCCGTCGGCGGACAATGCCAGGTCGCGCGGCTCACGCGGCGCGGGCCAGCGGTGCAGGATTTTTCGGTTCTGCCAGTCGAGTTGCAGCACCTCGTCGCTGCCCGACGCCGCCACAAAGATCGACTCACCGTCAGCCGCAAACCGCACGCCGCGCGGATAGACGCCCGCGCTCACTTCGCCGATGACCTTCAACGCCTCGCCGTTTACTTCGAGTAGCGTGACGGTGCTCGACCACCAGTTGGCGACGGCGGCGCGTCGGCCGTCGCGCGAGCAGGCCACCGCCGCCGGTTGTTTGCCACAGGCGACTTCCGCCAGCACTTTACCGCCCGCGAGGTCGATCAGCGACACGCTGTCCGAGGTCTGATTGGCCGTCAGCGCCCGCGCGCCGCCGGGCAGGACCGCCAGGTCCACCGGGCTGCGGTGCGGAATCGGCTTGCTCTCGCCATAGAGGCTCAATGCCGCCAAGGAAGACGCACCGAGCAGGGCCACGAATACCCATCGCATGGTTCGGTCCTTTCGCCGTGACGCCGTGCTTACGGGGCAAGTTTCAGTCGGCAGCGACACGGTTCGATCTATGCACTGGGGCAGGACGGCTAGCAGTTTTCTCCCAGCCTAGCCAATTGGGGTGAGATTGCAAGGGATAGGTCGCCAAGGAGGTCGCTACAGTGTGCTCGTGTGCTGCGGTATCCGGTTCCGTTGTGATTCACCGCACGAGCGAACAGACAGGACAACAGCTATTTCCAGAATTGCCACCAGCGTTTGTCCGCGCTGACGCCCAGGTGCGGAGCAGCGCCTTGAGACTGCCTGACAGCCTCGGCCATTGCTGCCTTAAGGGCCGCTTGAAAGCCCAAGTGCTCCAGGAACTGGCCCTTGATCGACCAGGCTTCGGACGACCGAGGATTGCGCTGGAGGACAAGATTCACGATGGTCACGCCGCGGCGACAGGTTCCCGCCGCAAAGTCGTCGCGGGCCATTTCGAGCAAGCGCGATTCCGGCTGGCTTTGTTCTTGTTCACTGAGCACCTCCGAGAGCAGATTCCCGCAACTCGGACAGCGCTGATCTCTGCGTTCGAGCAAGTGGCCGCATTGCAAGCAGGCATCACGGGCCGGGGCAAGCAACGGCCCGATGGGGGAGACGACCAGGGCTCGTTCGCCGCAACCGGGACATTTCCAGGAGACAGCAAATATCTCCTCCTGTCCCTGGGGAAAAGGCGTTATGACCTCGCAGTCAGATGCTCGTTCGCATTTCTTGCAATGGTGGCGTTGGTTTGACATGGTGGTTTTTCCGAGGATGAGAGTTGGAAGCCTATGGTTCAACAGTCGTCCCCAGCACCTTCAAGAATTGCGCCAACCACTCCGGATGGGCGGGCCAGGCAGGGGCCGTCACCAGGTTGCCGTCGGTGTGGGCGCGATCCACCGGCAGATCGACGAACTTGCCGCCGCTGCTTTTGACCTCGGGGCCGACCGCTGGGTACGCCGAGCAGCTTCTGCCTTCCAGCACGCCGGCTGCCGCCAGCAGTTGTGCTCCGTGGCAGATGGCCGCGATCGGCTTGTCGCGTTCCACGAAATGGCGGACCACGCGCAGCACGTCCTCGTGCAGCCGTAGGTACTCCGGGGCACGCCCGCCGGGGATCAGCAGGGCGTCGTAGGCCGCCGGTTCCACGTCCGCGAAGGTGGCGTTCAGCGCGAAGTTGTGGCCCGGCTTTTCGCTGTAGGTCTGGTCGCCCTCGAAGTCGTGGATGGCGGTGCGCACCGTGTCGCCCGCTTTCTTCTTCGGACAGACCGCGTGGACTATGTGCCCGACCATTTGCAGCGCCTGGAAGGGCACCATCACCTCGTAGTCTTCGACGAAGTCGCCGACCAGCATCAGGATTTTCTTGGCCGCCATGATTCGCTCCGGTTGACCTTCTGCACGGACTGCACCGCTGCTATCGTTCTATCATTCTTCACGGACTGGAGCAGCACTCATGGACGGTGTGGCTGACCGCATCCGCTCGGAACTGGCCTTTCACGACGAGCAGGCGACCTGCCGCGCCCACTATTTCCGCTCGCATCCCGACCACCTCCAATTTGACGACAACGATTACCTCGATCATGAAACCTGGGTGCGGCCGGCGCTGGCCCAGCTGGGCGACGTGCGCGGGCTCGACGTGCTCGATTTCGGTTGCGGGCACGGCATGGCGGCGGTTGTGCTGGCTCGAAGCGGCGCGCGCGTGACCGCCTTCGATCTATCGCCGAACTACGTGGCAGAATGCCAAACGCGCGCCGCGTCCAACGGGGTCGCGCTGCGCGCGCTCGCCGCTGACGGTGAACGTCTACCCTTCGCGGATGCCAGTTTCGACCGCATCTGGGGCAACGCCGTCTTGCACCATCTCGACCTGGACATCGCGACGCGGGAACTGCGTCGGGTGCTGCGGCCCGGTGGCGTCGCGGTCTTCTGCGAACCGTGGGCCGGCAATCCGCTGCTGAACTGGGCGCGCCGGACGTTGCCCTATCGGGGCAAGCACCGCACGGTCGATGAGTCACCTTTGACCCCTGCGCAGCTGCGTGAGATGCGGCTGGTTTTCGGAGCGGTTGAAGTCCAGGGCCATCAGCTGCTTGCGATGATCCGGCGGGTGTTGCCGGCCGGGCACTGTCCGTCGTGGGTGGATCGGGCAGATGCCTGGTTGTTGCACCGCTTTCCGGTCGTGCAACACTGGTCTCGCTACATGGTACTTACCTGCCGAGTCAGTCAGAGCAATCCGTCGCCCACACTCGTGGGCGTTTGATCATCGCTTTCAATGGACATTCCAGTTCGCGGCGGAACGCATTCGGAAATTCTCTGAATAATCTGTTCGGCGGTCCGTTCGCCTCGCGTTTCGAGGGTGATGAGAAACGGGTCGCTCAGGAGTTATCGTCGGCTGCTTTCGTGAACAGTCGATCCTGGGTCATCACTTTTGGCAAGCGTCACTTCCACCGCAATCGCTTGCCCCGAGGAGGTCGAAATGCGAATCGTCCGAAGTTTGAGTGTTGCGCTGGCCGTCATGTTCGCGTCGTTGACGCCTGGGAGATCGTCCGCTGAGGCACTGGGGGAACGCAAGACCCCGAACGGGATGCCTACCCCTGCTGATGTCGAATTGCCCGTTGCCAACGCAGCCCGATCGACGTTTTATGTGGAGTGGACATCCTTCTCGAAAAGAAACGGTATTGTCAAAAAACTCGGCAGCGGCTTGACAGGGCCGTTCGATACTCGATCTGAAGCGCAGGCAGTGGTCGATAAGTACAACTCCACCGACAACACCCAAAGTGGCACCCGCTACTACTATGTAGCTCGCGTTGTCGCCCGGTAAGTCTCGCCTCGATGGCGTTAGCGAATCGCTGAACCGCTCAAGTTCACTGGAGAATCACCAATGTGCGAATTGACACGCCGAGAAGTGCTTCACAAGGTCACTGCGGGAGTTGCGGCGGCAGTGGCGACCGGAGTCGCCACGGTAGCCGCGCAGGCCGCACCGCCGCTGTGCCTTGGTAATGGCGCCTGCACGAAATGCAACTGTCGTGGTTTCCAACCCAAGGGTGCTGTGGGCAGCCAAATGTGCTATTGCAAGCACTCCTACGACGCGCACCGCCGCATTCATCCGCCGCCGCGTTGACGGAAGCCGAGCCAGGGGTAGCGCGCCGAGTGCCGGCGACGCTGCCCCTGAGTCGCGCTGGCGACACGGGATTTTCTGCTTGCAGCTGCGCATCGTGGCCGCCCATGATGTCAGCTGCATGAGCGATTCCAGCATCAATCGACTGGCTACTTCAGCATCCACACCGGCCCCTACCGATGTGCAGGCTTCCTGGCCGCGCTCCGCGCAGCTGACGACCGCATTTCTGCTCGGCGTGTCAGTGACGCTGCTGGCCATGCAGTTCGTTGGTTCGACGCGCTGGGGCGCGCGGCCCGCCGAACTCGAACCGCGCGGCGGCTTTCTCTATCGCATCGATGTGAACCGCGCCAGCCAGGCGGAACTGATGCAGGTTCCCGGATTGGGGCCGGTGCTGGCCGAACGCATCGAGGAACACCGGCGCGGCAGGGGACCGTTTCAGCGCGTCGAGCAATTGACCGAGGTGCCCGGCATCGGTCCCGCCACGCTCGAACGCATCCGCCCCTGGCTGTGCGTCCTGGAAGGCGAACCGGGGGAACCCTCGGCGGTCGTGCGTCGTTCCTTCTATCCGCCTGCCGACGAAGACTCCGAGGACATGCCCCGGCCTCCCGCCGGCAAAAAAGAACCGCCGGCCAGTCCGATCGACGTCAACCGCGCCGGCGCGGCCGAATTGCAAAAGTTGCCCAGCATCGGTCCCGTGTTGTCGCTGCGCATCATCGACGAACGCGGCAAACGGCCGTTCCGGTCGGTCGAAGACCTGCGCCGCGTGCCCGGCATCGGCCCCAAGACGCTCGACAAATTAAAGCCATACGTGACGGTCGGCGCACGGCCGGCGACGACGTCCGGCCTGTAACCGCGGACATGGAGGTTGGCGATGAACTTTAGTTCGGCGATGAGCGGAGTATTGCTCCTGGTTGGTTTGCTGGCCACGGCCGGCTGCACGGGCCGCAGCGCCTCGAAGACGTTGAGCACGGTGGGCGCCATCGGAGCAAAGAGGACCGACCTCGATGCCGTCCAGCTCTGCGACGAGTTTCATGCGGACGCCGAATCGGCCACCAGCGCCTACGGCGGCCGGAAGCTCACGGTCAACGGCACCATTCGCAGCGTGCGCGAGGATCGCGTCACCGGGCGGAAGTACCTGGAGCTACAGGGGTCCGGAGGGGGGTCGGGCACCCGCAACGTCCGCTGCTTTTTCCCCGAGGATTTCCAGGAGGAGATCGCGAAGCTGAAGCCCGGAGCGACCGTCAAGTTACAGGGTGCCTGCAAGGGCAAGCAAGGCACCGAGGTCAACTTCGATGTGGCCCTCGATGCCTGCAAGCTGCTGAAGTAGAAACTGTCACGGCACCGGCGAGCGGTGGAAATGGACGTGCTTCCAGCGGCCGTCCTGCCGCTGCCAGATGCGCGTTTCTTCGACTGCTGTCGTCACAGGCGTGCCGTCAGCCGACACGCGCTGGTTCAGCCGCACGTAGGCGACGACGGCCACATCGCCCATCAGGCGCACTTTCGGCGCGCTCATGGTCGTCAGGTGATGGCCGGGATTGCCCGCCAGATTGAAATACCAGCGGTGAAAATCCAGACCGACCACCAGTTGCCCCTTGGCTTCCGGCTCGAAGGCCGTCAGCGACGGGTCGCAGAGTTCCTGATAGGTCGCCCAGTCCTTGGTCGCGATGCTCTTCAGCAGCTTGGCGGTCAATTGCAGCAGTTCCTCGGCAGCGTCAGCCATGAATCGATAGTCCTCGAATGGCGTTCGGTGGACACACTTCGCCGATAGGCAGCATAAGAGTTAGTAGAGTTCCGGCCAGAGCGCGGGCGGACGACTACCGGGCTGCCCTTCGTGCGGCACGTCCAATGGCTCGCGGCCCTTGAGGAACAGGCGGGCCGGCGCGCCGAGCAAGCGCATCTGCTCGCCTTCGATGCGCAAAATGCCTGCTTCCCAGAGGCCGACGACCGGCGTGTCGTTCATCTCGTGGAATTCCCTGAGCCGTTCGTCGCGCGTCTCGCCGAAGTGCGGTTGGTACTCGTCGCCGTGCCGCAGGAACGCCTGGCCCTGATAGTAGTGCGGATTGATCTGGAACGGCACCAGGTTCAGGGCGTCAAAGCACGGCGGCTGCACGATGGGCATGTCGTTGGTGGTCTTGATGGTCAGCCCCGCGACGTTGCTGCCCGCGCTGATGCCGAGGTAGGGCAGGCCGCCCCGCACGCGCCGCTGGATCGGTTCGAGCAGATGCAGACGGTACAGCGTGTCGAGCAGGCGGAAAGTATTGCCGCCACCGACGAAGATGGCTTCCGCCTGCTCGACGGCCGCCACGGGATCGGCATGATGGTGGATGCCGTCCAGTTCGTAACCCGCGTGGATGCCGCGCTCGATCATGGCGCGCGCGTAGGCGTCATGGTCGTGCAGGGCATAGGGCACGAACAACAGCTTGCGAATCGGGCCGAAGAACGAGTGCATCTGCTCCGCGAGCAACGCTACCCGCTCCGGAGTGCGAAAACCGCCGCTGCCCAGCATCACCTTCATGTCGTCACCATCTTAACGCGGGCTCCGCCCGCAACCCGTGGAGGATGAAAACAGGCATCCGACTTTCCCAGATGATTGTGACCAGCAGTCTCAGCAAGCGGAGGCCATGAAGACAGTATGCACCTTCCGCGCCAGGTTCGCCAGCCTGG
>JAEUIF010000927.1 GCA_016795185.1 Planctomycetia bacterium
TCGCCGGATTCAAGCACGCTGCGGCGGCGCCAAAGCGGTGGTGGCGACCGCGCGGAAGATCGCGGAGCGCGTCTATCGCTTGCTGAAATACGGTCAAGAGTATGTGCGGCAGGCCGAGCAAGCGTATGAAGAAGCGTATCGCGAGCGGACGGTGAAGGGGCTGGCGCGCAAGGCCGAGAGTCTGGGCTACAAGCTGGTGCCGACCGGGGAATGAGAAGCCCAGCGCCTCCAGGCCGCCCGCTGGGGAGCGCCCGCGCTGTGTCACCAACGAAAACCGAAACCGGTCGCGCGGGGTGGGGGGGCGGTATCGCCTTTGCCCCAGAAAATCACTCAGGATATCAGGACGCAACGCACGACCGAAAAAACCTGTTCCTTGGGAGATCACGGGCAACACAACGCGAGGCTTTTTCCACGAAACTACCTCATCGACTAGCTGGCGCTGGTCGCGACATCGTCCCCGCGATCGTCGGCGGGGACCGATCCGCGTCGGACTTCTCCAGGAGCCTCTTGTCATGAACCTGCGGCCCTTTCTTTCCTGCTTTGGCCTTGCCGCCCTTGCCCTCACGCTTCCTGCCGCTTCCAGCCGCGCGGAGGACCGCGTCCTGAAAGCCGGCAAGCCCGAGCAGGTGGGCATGTCGGGAGCCCGGCTGGACCTCGTGAAGCAGATCCTGACCGAGGAAACCCGGAGCGGCCGCGTTACGGCGGCCTCGATCCTGGTGGCCCGGCGTGGCGTCATCGTCTTGCGCGGCGGCTGGGGGACACTGGCGCCCGAGGCTGAGAGTGCGAAGGCTGGGCCGGAGACAGTGTACATCCTTGCCTCGATCACCAAGCCGGTCACCGTCACGGCCCTGATGCTCCTGGTGGAACGGGGCCAGGTTTCCCTCACGGACCCCGTGCAGAAGTACCTGCCCGAGTTCCAGGGGCCGGGCCGGGACAAGGTGCGGGTCAAGGACTTGCTGACGCACACCTCGGGCCTACCGGACATGCTGCCGGACAATGTCAAACTGCGGGAGGCGAACGCGCCGCTGACCGATTTCGTCAAAGGGGCCATGACCACGCCGCTGCTGTTCGAGCCGCACACGTCGTTCAGCTATTCCAGCATGGGCACCCTTCTGGCGGCGACGATCGTGGAGCGAGTCACCAAGATGCCCTTGGCCCAGTTTGAGCAGCAAGAACTGTTCGCGCCCCTGAAGATGAAGCACAGCAGCCTGGGCCTGGGCGAGCGACCCTTGAAGGACACCGCCCGCGTCCAAGGCGACTCCTTCGCCCAAGCTGAAAAAGACCTCGAACGCTACGGGGCAAACAGCAGCTATTTGCGGAAACTCGGCCATCCCTGGGGCGGCATGCACAGCAACGTCGATGACCTCGGCATTTTTCTCCAGACGTTCCTCAACGGTGGGGTATATGACGGGAAGCGCATCCTGGGTCGGGCCACGGTGGAAGCCATGATTGCGGACCAGAACAAGAAACTCGACCATCCCTGGGGCTTGGGCTGGGGGTTGCAGACCTCTTCGGCCTGGAACGCCTTTGGCGACCTGTCCTCAGAGCGGACCTTCGGCCACAGCGGCGCGAGCGGGACGGTGGCCTGGGCCGACCCGGAGCGCGAGTTGCTGTGTGTGATTCTGACCACGCGACCCTGGGGCCAGGACAAGGGCTTCTTGCTCCGCAGGATTGCCAATGTCGTCCAGGGGGCGATCGAGTGACCGGCTTGCGAGCCAGAAGCCGCGCGGTGCTGCAAAGAGCATCGGATGACCAAGGACTTCAAGCGTCTGACGGATTTTCTGGTCGGCCTGGGCATCGAAAAGATCGACCACACGCAGAAGAGTTACCTGGCGCACCTGATCGGTGTGTACCGGCTGATGGAGGCGCAAGGCTGTACCGAGGAACTCTGCCGGGCAGGCATGTTCCACTCGATCTATGGCACCGAGCGTTTTCGAGGCTTCACCCTGCCGCCGGAGCGTAGGCCGGAGGTCCGTGCCCTCATTGGCGAGCGGGCCGAGCAATTGGCCTACCTCAACTGCCTCATGGATCGCTCCACCCTCGATCGCGTCGTGAAGGAGGACCTCGAGCCCGAGCCGGGCCCTGTTACTTCGCCCCCCCTGATGTGATTTCCGAACTACTGACAGCTGCGCAGCCCGTTTAAGTTTTCCGGGCCATACAATACAAGTATGGAGCCCGCATGGTTTTATGACTGGCGAGAGTGGCGACGATTTCGGGGTCTGGAACTGGCGCGACAGGGTTGGGTCCACCGGGACATTGCGGCGGCGTTGGGAGTTTCCGAGGCCGCTGTGAGTCAATGGCTGGCTCACGTCCGCCAGGAGGGGACGGATGGTTTGCTGGCTCACCCTCATGGTGGCCATGGCAAATTGACCCTGGCGCAACAGCAGTTGCTGCCTGATTTCCTGTGGCACGGAGCCGAAGCCTATGGTGTAACCGTTCACTCTGTTGGCAGCAGTTGAGGACAAGGTTGGCCAGTGCGATGAGCGCGGAGGGCAGCGTGCAAGTAGTCCAAGACGTTCTGGCCTTGCAGGCGGCGGGTCTGCACCACCGTCAGAATCCGTTCCACGAACCGGCAGCCAGCCTCACTGACACAGCCGAAGCTGCGCTTGCGCCACAGCACCACCCGCCGCAGCAAGTGCTCGATGACGTTGTTGGTCGGCTCCACGCCGTCGGTGCTCACGAACGTCCACAGCGCAGGTTCCACCGCCAGCACGTTCTCGCAAAACGCCACCACCGGGGCGTCCGTACCGAGAATCGCACCTTCCCGTAGCACCCGCTTCATCCGGTTGATGAGCGGGTCCAGTTTGGCTTGGAGTTGGTCCCGCGTGTCGTGCCCGTCCCGGAACGCATGCCACGCGGCCAAGACCGGTTTGACGAGTTTCCGTCCCTGCCGGCCCACGGCGGCAGCGCCGCCGCCGCGATCCATGATTTTCTGGAAATCGCGCTTCAAGTGTGCCCAGCACAGTTGGCGCCGCTCGGCCGGCACGCGGTCCTAGACGCCCCAACGCTCACTGCCCAGGATACCCTGGACCTCCAGCCCGAGCAGCGCCGTCAAGCCAGCGGCGCTGCGCCGGCCGTGGATGACGAACGCGACCACGCCTGCGGCCGCAGCCGCCCACAGCCAGCACAGCGTGCCGCGCAGTATCCACCTGGTCTCGTCAACGTTTTTGACCGCTGCTTGGCGGACGGTCGTCACCACTTCCTGGTGCGCGGCCGCCAGCGCCGTGCTGACTTCTTGTTCCAGGTTGGCCACCGTGCCCAGGGCCACCGGGGCGTCGAACAGGGCGGCGGCAAGTTCCTCGACCCCGCGTTTGCTGACACCGTGACAGCCGGCCAGGTACGACAGGGCGGCCGTCAGCCGGGGACCAACGCGGTGGGCCGTCAGCGCGGGGGATGGCCGCACGGGTCACCTGACCGCAGCGGGGACAGGTGCGGGCGTGGCCTTGGTATTCCGTGACGGTCGCCACCACCGGCGGCAACTCGATCATCTGCACGCGGGTCGGCGGCGGGTCACCTCGGCAGGGCGCGCTGGGCAAGGCGGCGTGGCAGTGCTGGCACTCGGGCGGCACGAAAGTCTGGAGATGATTCACCCGTTCGGGCGGCAACAACTGGCGCAGGTGGGGCGGATGGCCGGGCTGGCCGCCGCGCCGGCGTTTGGACTTCTTCTTGACCACCGGCGGCGGTGCTCCGAGGGGATTGGCCGACGGCGGCACGGAGGAATTGGTGGCGGTGGCGCCCAGGCGTGCGCCGAGGTCGCGGACGAGCGCTTCCAACTCGGCGACGCGCCGTTCCAGGGCCGCAATGCGTGCGTCACGCTGGCGACATCCTGAACAAGGCGGGGCTTCCATGCGCTCATGCTATGAAGTCGAACCGCGTGCAGCTGCGCCATTCTGACACATTCTTGAGTGAACGGTTACGATTTGATTTGGGAGAAGCCGGCCTGTGCGTGGGGCTGATTGCTCGACGGCCTTCGCGGTCGCGGCCTGCAACGCCGCCGCCCGTGCCCGATTCACGGCCAGTCCAACGACGCGCATTGCACCTTCTCCGTGCAGTCGGCATCAAACCAGTTCGCGTACCAGGTCGCGTTCATCGAGCAGATACATCGGTCTGCCGGTGTGGTCGGGCAGGGTTGCGGACGAGTCGATGCCGAGGATGTGATAGAGCGTGGCCAGCAGGTTCTGCGGCGTGTAAGGCACGCTGGTCGAACGCACGGCCCGTGGATCGGTGGCACCAACCACCTGGCCCATCTTCAGGCCGCCGCCGACCATGAGAACGAAGCCGGCGTCGGCGTGATGGTTGCGACCCGCCTGGGTATCGACCCGCGGTGCGCGGCCAAACTCGCCCCAGACAACCACCGCTACCTGCTGGTCGAGGCCGCGCTCGTACAGGTCGGTGATGAGCGCATGTAACGCGTGGTCCAGTTCCGGGAGGCTCTTGCGGAGCGTGGCAAAGTTGTCCTTGTGCGTGTCCCAGCGCCCGGGGCCGATCAGGCTGACGACGGGTACGCCAGCTTCCACCAGGCGTCGTGCCATGAGGAGTGACGAGGCCGGGCCGTAACGCTCGCGGACCGGCAGTGCCTCCTTGCGCAGGTCAAACGCGTCGCGTGCTCGGGGCGAGACGATCATGTCCAGGGCCTGGGTCGTGAAGTGGTCCATGCCGGTCAGGTGGCCCTTGGCATCGAGGTCGCGACGCAGCGTATCGAAGGACTGGAGCAGCGCTTGGCGCTCGTGAAGGCGCTCCAGCGCGACCCCGCGGGTCAGGGACAAGTTGTTCAGTCCGCCGGGCGTGAAGGGCTGATAGCCGGCGCCGAGATAGGCCGGATCCTCGCGGGAATCGAGGGAATCCCCGCCTGCCTGAGAGAGGCTGACGAAAGGCGGTAGACCCTGGAGTGGCCCGCCTAACTTGGCGACGACGGAGCCGAAGGCCGGCCGCTTCGTGCCAATCGGGAAACCGGTGATGATCTGCCGCAGTGAGTGCGGCTGGGCCGGGCCGGTGTCGAATTTGACACCGCGCATGATGGAGAACTTGTCGGCGATCTTGGCTTGCAGCGGCATCAACTCGCTGATATCGGTACCCGGCACATTGGTCTGGATCGGCTTGAACTCGCCACGAAAGTCTGCTGGCGCCGCGGGCTTCATGTCGTACATGTCGATATGCGACGGCCCGCCTTCGAGATAGATCATGATGACCGACTTCGGTGCTGCTTTCTTCGGTTCCTGGGCGCGGAGGCGAAGGAGGTCGGCAAGGGTGAGACCGCCCAGGCCAAGGGCACCGACGTGCAGGAAATCGCGGCGCGAGCAAGTGTTGAAGGTCAACATGAGTCGATTCTCCAGATACAGGTGGGTACGGACGGCGGACGCAGAGTGTCTGGCGGGACGAGCCGGTGCCGCTAGGCGCGTGGCACCTAACGACGGATCGAGAAGCTCCGTTCGATTCTGGTGAGATTGCCTTGGCGGTCCTTGACGGAAACGGTGAGCATGCCCTTGGGCAGGTCCACGAGCGGTGTCGCGAGGGGGAGATCCCAGACGCCCTGGGCGGTGGGCTTGAACTTCGCCGCCAGGTTGGATCCGGCCGCGGCGCCGTCCACCGGGAAGTCGGCAACCACCTGGAAGCTGTCCATGTCGAGGCCCGAATCGTAGTCGTGCATACCGACCAGGATGCGGGTCAGTTGCGTGCTGATGCCAGGCTGGGGGTAGGTCAGCGCGAGCGTGGGCCGGTTGTCGTCCTGGAGCCATCCGGCACCGCGGGCCGCGGGTTGGGCCGGATCGAAGGCAAGATCAATGGGGCAGCCGAGGTCGATCCAGCGCACCAGAGTCAAACGGTCCTCGTCGGACAGTGGCTCGACCTTGACCTTCTTGCCGTCGGGGCCCTCGTAGGTGCCGGCGACGGCTTCAGGCGGCGGCATGACGCTGCCGGTGAAGGCCAGGTTGATCAGTGTGCGATTCTGCGGCGTGGTGGTGAAAGGCTTGCCCTTGAAGACGAGCGATTGCGGGTCGCCGGGCACCGTCTCGTGCGCGAAGTCGTCGTTGCTCCAGCCGTCGAGGCGCTTGCCGTGGATCTTCCAGGCAAGCAGGCTGCGCCGCGCCTGGAACATGCGGACGTAGCGGGATGCTTGCGGATGCGACCAGCCGGCGACCAGGGAGGGATGGCCGAACTTGCCGCCGTGGTCCATGGCCAGGCGCAGGTAGGTGCCGGGGACCTTGCCGGGGGGGCCGACGACCAGGCCGCCGATGCCGTCTGGCGCCTTGGTGAGCTGATCGTCGTCGAGCACCAGGTTCCCGGCCGGCTTGTCGGCCTTCTGGGTGTGGCAAGCAACGCAGCTCCGGTCGAGGATCGGCTTGACGTCGCGGAAGTACTCGACGTTCTTCGCGGTCTTTTCAAAGCGCACGCCGGTCTCGTCGTTGGCGTCCCATTTCTTGCCAGACTGATCGTGCTTCTTGCTCGTCAGCAGGGGCGTCTGCCCGGTCAGGTCGAAGAGGGCGTAGTCGGGCCGGGCGGCTGCTGTGTCCTTGAAATGCGTCGGCTTCTGGCTATGGGAGTGGCAGCCGCCGCAATCGGTGCGTATCTCGCCCGGCCGGACCTGGTGCCAGGTCTGCGCCATGTTGAGGACCATGCCGTGCTTGTCGAGCGTCTGGAACGTCCAGGCCACGTCGGCGGGGACCTTGACGAGAAAGCTGGTGTCGGGATGGCCGTCCGGGTCGATCGGCTGCCCGGCGCTGGTGAACTTGCGGACGGGGAATTCGCCCAGGATGCGCAGGCGTTCGTTGGCGACGTTCCACCACAGGCGTTTGCCGGTGTGGCGGGTGTCGGTCGTCGGCTCGGTGACGAGGATGCGGATGGCATGGACATCGGCATTCTCGTACTTGCCCGCTTCGGCGCCCTGCACGAACCAGTGGCCGTTGATGCCGGTGTAAGCCAGCGTGCCCTGGCCCTGGAACGGATCGCTGCCAGCTCCAGGCAGGGCCGTGACTTTGCCGTCCGGCACCATCCCCTGCGGGTAGCTCTCGCGCTTGTAGAGGCTCGATGTGCCGACGAGGCCATAGGGCGTTCCTTCGGGCAGGTGCGGCGATTGCTTGCCGTCATTGCGCGAAGTTGGAAGGGTCTTCGGTTCGGGGACACCGTGGATGCGCTGATAGGGCACCAGGGCGCGCGGCCACTGCTCGTTGTAGTTCGGATCGTTCTTGATGAGCAGCATCTGACCGGGCTCGTCAATCGCCTTGCCGGACTTGATGAGGTAGATGCCGCCGTCAATGGCCGGAACCTTGATGCCGTTGTTGCTGTTGACCGGTCCCGGCGACCAGACGGTCAGCAGGTGATTGTCGGGCGCTCCGGATGGATGCGTCACCTTGCCGACGCGCGGCGAATCGGGGTTCTTTGGATCGGCGGTCCGGGCGGGAGAGTCGAAGGCGGTGCAAAAGGTGGTCAGCCATTCCAGCTTGTGCGGGCTGAACGGGATACGGTTCAGCTCGGAGCCGTTGTACGGCAGGTTGCGGGTGGACTGCCGGGCCGCGGGGCCGAAATACGGCTGGCCGTCGGGAGCATCGGCCGCCAGCTTGAAGTAGGTGCCGAAGCCGAGGTTGTTCAGGTTGTAGTACTCTTCGACGACGATGCCGCCGTCGGACAGCTGCGTCATGAAGTGATAGGCGGTATCGCCCGACGGGCCAAAGGCGCTGAAGAGCGGTCCCCAGTTGGTGCCGTCGGGATGGATGGTCCACAGGGCCCACAGGCGCAGATCGCGCAGTCCCTGGGACTCGTAGCTGGTGAACATCACCCGGCCGTCTTTGCGGATGGTCGGATGCAGGGCACTGTTGATGTTGAGGTGGCCTATCATTTCCACATTGCTGCCATCATCGTCCATGACGAAGAGCTGTAGCGTGGTCGGGGTGTACGCCTTGGTCGGCGCGAAGCCGTTGCGGTTGCTGGTGAACATCACCTTGCCGCCGGGCAGCGGACAGGGGCCGAGATTGTGGACGCCGGGACTGCGGAGCCCCTTCACCACGACACCTGTATTCGGGGTGAACTCCTGGTGGGTAAGCTGCACGACCTTCTTCGTCTTGACGTGAATCTTGAAGATGTCCGAACTGACGCAGGCGAGCCGGTCGGAGCCAGGCTGCTTGACATTGCGGAAGCGCGAGTAGTAGACCGATTCCGCATCAAAGGAGACGAACGGATCGGTGATGGCGTCGTCCCCGGCGGCGACCAGGACTTCTTCCGTGCCGTCGGGATGGAGCAGCATCAGGTCGGAGCCGGGCTCGCCGCGCGTCGGAGCGAAGACCTCGGTCCAGGCGATCTGCTGGGCGTCGCCCTTGCGCGGGGCACGGACGTAGACAATGTCGTAGTCGTACTTTACCGACTCATCCTTGGCGATGGGCGGCGGGTTCACGTTCAGGGGTTCGTCCTTCGGCTTGCGGGCCACCGTGGCACCGGCCGTGGAGACGAGGTTCGCCTTGACCAGAATCCGCGGCTCCCCTTGTGCCGGGCGTTCGATGCGGGCATAGGCAAACGAGAACGGGTCGCGGTCGGCGCTGATGCCGCGACGTTCAAAGACCACTTCACTGGTGCCATCGCTGCGCTGGAGGGCGGTGTGGAGATCGTTCGCGGTGAGGAGCGGTGCGTCCGGGAACTGGCGACCGAGCTGCTCGTTGGCCAGCCGCAGCGCGGCGGCCACCCCTGCGTGCTCGCCGGCGTGCAGCCAGGTGTTGAGGCTTTCGAGCCGCTGCTGGATGGCGAGAAGCTGGCGCGCGGCGCTGGAAGTCATGGCGTAGCGGACCAGGTCGGCGCCCTGGAGCCTGCAGTCGTTGCCATCCGCCACGATGTGGATAGTGGTCGTCAGGCGACCAGCCGAGGGTATCTGACGCTTGTCGAGTTGGAAGAAGCCCTGGTTGTGGATGGCGAATCTCAGGAGGTCTTGCAGGTCCGCCGGCGGCAGCCTGGTCTCGATCCTCTTGCCAGGACCGTGCGGATCCGTGAGGACGAGACTGCCATCCGCGCGAATCACCAGCTGGGGCTCGTCGTTGATGCCGGGCAGATCGTCCTGGCGGCGCTGATCCCAGACCAGCACGGCCGCTTGCGGGTCCTGCGGCAACTCCACCGTGCGTGCCATCTCACTCACCGACGGGTTGGCGGCAGAGAGTGCGGCCAGCGCATGATAGCCGACCCAGCCGGCGCCACCGATTACCAGCGCGACGATCAGACAGACGGTCGCCACCGATTTCACCTTGGCCAGGACAAGCGCGTGCAGCGCGCCATCGGCCAGAGTCGCCACGGCCGCTGGCACGGCGCCGGCCTTCCCGGCCGCCCCAAGCAATGCCGTCTGATAGGCGGCATCGAGCAGGCCGACCGGCACCGCCGCCGAGGCCAAGCCTTCGGACAGGGCGGTTGCCAGTGCCGGCGCCGAAAGCGCCAGGCCGCGCCGCGTCAGTCGGTTGCGGAGCAAGTCGCGGCCCTTGGCGAGCCGGGTTTTGACGGTGCCGCTGGGGCACTGTAGCTGCGCGGCGGCTTCCTCATTGGTCTTCCCCTCCATGTAGCAGAGGACGACTGGCTGCCGGTACTTGGCGGGCAGGTGCTGCACTTCCTCGTCGATCACGGGCCGCAGATCGTTGTAGGTCTCGTGGTACAGAGGTTCGATCAGGGTCATGTCCGCAACCTGCCTTTCCCGCGTTCGGCGCTGCATGGTCGTGGCCCGGGCCTTGATGGCGATGCGATAGGCAACGCCGTACAGCCAGGGGCCGACCAGTTCGCGGCGGGCGAGTGCACGCGCCTTGCGGGCCAAGACCAGGAATACGGCCTGAAAGGCGTCTTCGACATCGAGTGGATGATGGAGCACGCGACGACAGACACCGAGGACCATTGGACCATACCGCCCCAGCAGCGCTTCAAACGCTGTCTCGTCCAGCTGGACAACGAAGCGTTCGACGAGCTGGCTATCGCTCAGATCGGCCGGGAGGGGTGAGCCGATCAGTCTGCGGATATGCCGGAGCACGGGCAGGTGGGGGTCGTGCGGCATGGTCCTGATTCTCTAGGAGGCGGGTCGTCTACCTCTATACTTCCGCGAACGGGGAAAGCGGTTTTGCTTTTCTGAGAGAAACTTTCGGGCGATCGGATTTCCTGCCATCAAGGAGACTCTGCGTTCCGGCGGGGTGCCAGGACCATGCCTACTTTGCGATTAGAAAGTGTCAAGAACGGCGTTCACACGCAGTCGGAGCATGTCCGCCAGCGTCAGACCGGCGCCGAACGGACCGATCTTGAGGAAGCTGCGACAGTTGAAAGCGTCGTAGAAGCGCTGCTTCGTGCCCCAAAGAGTGAACATGGTGGTGTTTTGCCTTGTATGTTGCATTTCACCAGAGAGCCGTGGGCTTCTTTCGGGTCCTTCGGGCCGCTAGCGGCCTCATTCCGATCGGCCGCAAAACGCTCCAGCAGATCGGTATCGGCTTGGTAGTCGGCCGATGGCCGGGCCAGATGCCGCAGCCAGTGCTGGAAGGTCGTAAACTCGTTCGCCATCGGTGTGCAGCGCTCCCTGAACGGCCCTCATCTTAACGCGGGCTCCGCCCGCAACCCGTGGAGGATGAAAACAGGCATCCGACTTTCCCAGATGATTGTGACCAGCAGTCTCAGCAAGCGGAGGCCATGAAGACAGTATGCACCTTCCGCGCCAGGTTCGCCAGCCTGG
>JAEUIF010000934.1 GCA_016795185.1 Planctomycetia bacterium
CCTGTTCTTGCCATGGGTTGCGGTCTTAACCACCCGCGGCCGCCCCCCCGCCGCTCGCCTCGCGGTCGCTTCGGACTAACGTCTGTTTTTCCGGAATTCGGTTCGCGCATCGGACAAATCCACTTAGAATCCTGCTTCCGGATTGCACCTTACTGGACCGACTGGCGAACCCCATGTCCGAGCCGACGCGCGCCGTCCAGGACTACCTGAAGACCATTCATCGGCTGGGCGGCGACAGCGAAACCGTCTGGCCCGTGGATATCGCCGCGCGCCTCGGTGTGCGCGCGCCGTCGGTCACCGGCATGCTGAAACGCCTGGGAGAAGCCGGCTGGATCGACTACGACCCCGGCCGCGGTGCTCGTCTCACCGAGCGCGGCATCGCCGAGGCGCGGCGCGTCATCCGCCGCCATCGACTGGTCGAGTTGTTTCTGCACCGCGTACTGGGCCTGGACCTGAGCGAAGTGGACGCGGAGGCCGAGGCGCTGGAGCACGCCATCTCACCGCGTCTGGAACAGGCGCTGGCGGCGCATCTAGGGGAACCGCTCGAAGACCCGCATGGCCACCCCATTCCGACGCGCGAAGGCGTGCTGACCACTCGCCAACTGCGTCCGCTCGGCGATTTCCGCGCCGGGGACCGGGTCATGATTCGCGAAGTGCAGGACGACAGCCCGGATCGCCTGCGCCGCTGGCAGGAACTGGGCTTGGTGCCCGGCGCGTCGGTGCGCGTCCACAGCTTTCGGCCGCTTGACAGCCTGTTCGAGATTGAAGTGGCGGGCGCGGTCGTGTCGCTGGGACGTGAGAGCCTGATCGGCCTGTTCGGCGAAGCGAAGAGCGGCGAATGAGCCACGCTCCCGGCGAGCGGCGGGCGTCAGCCCGCTGTTGATTCTGCCGGGAGTTCGCCATTGGCGGGAACAGCGGGCTGACGCTCGCCGCTCGCCCGTCTGGGCTCGGGCCACAAGCAGCCGATGATGGCACCCACCAACGGAATAAAACCAATCACCGCCAGGCAGAGGGAGAAGCTGCCCAGGCGATCCGCTATCTTGCCCATCACCGGCGTCAACAGGGCGATGATGATCCAGGCTGTTGAGCCGAGAATGCCCAGGCAGAGCGAAGTATGCCGGGCGGAAATGGCTTGCGACAGCGAGAAGAAAATGGCGAAACCGCCCATGGCGCCGGCAGAGATCAGCAGGATCAACGGCACCGCGAGCCAGGACTCCTTGAACAGCGCCAGCGGCAGCGAGAGCAGGCACAGCAGGGCCGTCAGCACCAGCACGATCTTCCGCGCGCGGGCGACCGAGTAACCGCCGCGCGTCAGTCGGCGAATCAGCCAGCCCGCCCCCATGCAGCCGATATCGGCGGCCACGAAGAACGCCATCAGCATGTACTGCAAGTCGCGCTGGTCGAACTTGAGATCGACGATCAAGAAGCGCGGCAGCCAGATGCGATACAGGTGCCAGCAAACGTTGACGCAGATGCTGACCGCCATCGTGATCCAGAAGGTGCGCAGGGCCAGCACCTGCCAGAAAGTGTCCACCGAGACATCCGTGGCGTGTACTTCGGACGCGGGAGCATCGGCGGGGCGTTGCGTCACCGCGTCGGCCCGTTCGCCGCGAATAATCCAGAACCAGAGCACCGCCCAGACGAGGCCCAGGCCGCCCACCAGCTGAAACACGAGCCGCCAGTTCTCACCGTTCGGACCAACAACGGCCAACACGACCAGCGGCGTCAGCACCGCGCCGATCGACGCCCCGCCATGAAAGATGCCGTTGGCCAGGCTGCGCGATTCCAGCGGAATCACCCGCTGCACGATGCCGACGGCACAGGTCCAGTTGAAGGCTTCACCCAGCCCCAGCAGCACCCGGCAGGCCATCAGTACGGCCACCGTCTGCGCCATGCCCGTGAAGAAGCCTGCCGCCGACCAGACCAGCAGCGCCGCGGCCAGCAACCAGCGCAGATTCAGACGGTCAGCCAGGTACCCCGCCGGGAATTGCATCAGGCCGTAGGAAATGCCGAACCAGAATTCGATCCAGCCATAGCCTTCCTCGTTGAGCCCGAACTCGTTCTTGACGTGCTGCGACAGCGAGCCGATGGTCTGGCGGTCCATGTAATTGATGAGCGTCGCCAGGAACAGCAGCCAGATCACGCCCCAGCGCCAGGGCTCGATGGCGGCCGGCGCGTCGGGCTTCAGGGGCGCGGTTTCCTGAGTTTGGCTGCCCATGGGGAAGTTTTCCGAAAGACAAAATGGAGCGAGGTTTATCGCGCCGGACGGCCCAGACCGTAACCGGCAGCGATAAACCCCGCGCAGCGCAACGTCAAGCGTTTATTTCTTGGCCAGTTCGGCCTCGATGGCCTTGGTCAGTTCCGCGGCGTCCGGTTCGACGCCCGGCTCGAAGCGGCCGACGATCTCCCCGTTGCGGCCAATCAAAAACTTGGTGAAGTTCCACTTCACGGGGCCGGCGAACTTCGGGTTCGTGTCCTTGGAGGTCAGGTGCTTGTAGAGCGGGGCCGGGTCGTTACCCTTGATGGCCACCTTGGACAGCATGTCGAACTTCACACCGTACTTGCTCTCGCAGAACTTGGCGATCTCGGCCTCGCTGCCGGGTTCCTGCTTGCCGAAATCGTTGCAGGGCACGCCGAGCACGACCAGGCCCTGCTGCGCGTACTTGTCGTGCAGCCCCTGCATGCCCTTGTACTGGCCCGTGTAACCGCAAGCGCTGGCGACGTTGACGACCAGCACGACCTTGCCCTGGTACTTGGCGAGGTCCATGTCCTTGCCATCCAGGCTTTTCATTTTGAATCCGAGCACGGCGGGCACTTTCTTGTCCTCCGCATGCAGCGACAGCGACAGACCCAGGCAGGTGAGTGAGACGGCGACGGCCTTGAACATGACAGCTTCTCCGGGTGGGTGGGACGGACTGCGGAGGATTCTACACCGTCTCGGGAGCGGCGGCCACGGGTTCGTTGCCCGCTGCTTCCGGAGCGCGCTTCTGACGATAGACCTCGCAGCCAAACAGGCCCACGGCCAGCCAGGCTCCGCCCGCCAGGAAACCGCCCAGCACGTCGCTGAACCAGTGGACGCCGAGGTAGAACCGGCTGAAGCCGACAGCGAGAATCAGCAGCGCCAGCGCGACCAGGAAGCCGAGGCGCACGCCGCGCTGCCAGGGCATGGCCACCAGCAAACACCCCCCCAGGCTGTAACACACTTCCCACGGTTCCGGAGGCTGGCCTTCCAGTCGGCGGTGCAGCACGTAGCCGCCCACTGCCACCGTCATCAGCCCAAACAGCACGCGGCGGAACTCGGGCGCGGTTGTCGGCACGCAAAGGAGGTACATCAGCGCGCCGTAGTTGATGATCGCCCCCATCGCATGACCGCTGGGAAAACTCCAGCTGTGAGGGCGCGGGATCACGGGAACGTCGAACACCGGCCGCTCGCGCGCGAAGTGGGATTTGACTGCCAGGTTGAGCAACTCTCCGCCCAGCGTGATGCCCAGAAAGGCGAACGCCAGCCAGTACTGGCGGCGCATCAGGAGCCCGACGAAGATGCCGACGCCCAGGATCGTCAGCGTGTCGTGGTTGGCCAGGGTGGTGCAGAAGCGCAACAGCGGCACCATCCAGCCGTGGTTGTCCTTCGAGTGCAGGGCCAAGGGGTGCAAGGTAGCCGCGACGGTGCGGTCCCACTCGGTCAGCCAGTTTTCGCTCAGCACGTGCGTGGCAATGTAAGCGAACAGACCCAGCGCGAGCAGGGCCAGCCAGAGTCCGAGATAGCGACGAAGCATGGTGTAGCCAATCGAGGGAAAGGCGGTTGGTTCGCGGCCCCATCCACTGTAGCGTGTGGACCTGCGGGAACCATCGGAAATCCTGAATATCGGTGCGTGCCGAGCGGTCCATTTAGGGGAAGCGCCACGCTGGAACGTGGCGGCCAGTCGCCGAGCCTTTGGTATACTTGTTGCAGACAATCGCGACAGCGCGCGTGGGACTGTAACGGCGCCCGTTTAATGAATAGTGGAATCAGTCCATGTGCGCGGTTTGCGTTCATCGTTCGCGGCGCTAGCTCCAACATCAGGAGAGTTCATCATGCAGTTCGATCGTCGTCAATTCGTCCGGCAAGCAGGTCTCGGCGCGGCCGCCCTGGCCTATTCGCCCTGGGCGGTGCCCGCCGCCGAACCAGCCGGTTTCACCTTGCCCAAGTTGCCCTACGCTCCGGACGCTTTGGAACCGTACATCGACAAGCTGACGATGGAGATTCACCACGGCAAGCATCATCAAGCTTACGTGGACAATTTGAACAAGGCGCTGGCGTCTCAACCCGAACTGCTCAAGCAGCCCATCGAAACCATTCTGCGGAACATCGACAAGGTGAAGCCGGAAATCAAGCAAGCCGTCATCAACAATGGCGGCGGCCACGCGAACCATTCGCTGTTCTGGGAGGTCATGACTCCCAAGGGCGGCGGCGAGCCGAGCGGCCCGCTGGGCAAGGCCATCACTGCCGAGTTCGGCAGCTTCGACAAGCTCCAGGCGGCGATGAGCGATGCCGGCGTCAAGCAGTTTGGCAGCGGCTGGAGCTGGCTGGTGCTGAATCAGGGCAAGCTCCAGGTGCTGGGCGCGCCCAACCAGGACAGCCCGCTGATGAAGGGCGCGACCCCGATTCTCGGCCTCGACGTTTGGGAGCACGCCTACTACCTGAAGTACCAGAACCGCCGCGCGGACTACGTCAAGGCCTGGTGGAACGTGGTCAACTGGCAGGCCGTTGCCGACCGCTACGAAAAGGCCCTGAAGGGCTAACTCACGCAGGCGGCCAGCTTGCGTTCCAGCGCGGTGCGCACTGCCTGCAACCAGGCATCCGTCGGCAGCCCGTAGGGCCGGAACTTCTCGATCGCGCCGAGGTCCTCGCTGCTGAACAGGGCGCGATGCACGCCGAGGCGCGACGCCGCCGGCGTGTCGATCAGCGTGCTGGAATCGTTGGCGTTCATCTGGAACAACACGCGCATCTCGAAGTCGCGCATTCCCTGCCGGTCGAAGCAGCGCTGCAAATTGTTCAGCGAATCGCACCACGCCAGCGTGTGTACGCCGACCACCGGCCCATCGCGCAGGATGGTGCCGAGCAGTTGCGCGGGCGGAACGATGCGCTCCTCGCCGCGCCGCGAAAAACTGAAATCGTCCTCCTGGCGGCGCAGCTCCTTGAAGCGTTGCAACCCGTGCACAAAGACATACACGGGCGCTGCTTCGACATCGTTGGCCTTCTGGCGGCGCTCCACCTCGGCGGCAATTTCGCCGAGCGTGGCGGCCAGTTCGCGCCAGCCAGCGACCTGGACCCCCGATGGTAGCGCGGCGGCTGACTTGCTCCACGCACCGGCGAACGGACTATCGGGCTGCACGCTGTCGATGATGAAAAAGCGCGTGCCCTCCGTGCCGCCCGGCATCTGGGCCGCCAGGCCGATGAGGGCCGTCGTCAGGATGCCGAGCGTGCCTTCCTCCTGCTGGCCAATCAGCAACAGGTTGCTGCTGGCCTGGCGGCGGAAGACCGCAGCCGTCGGCTCTTTGATGGCGATGGACTCTCCCAGCCAGGCTGACGCGGCACGCACACCGCTGGGCACCGGCTGCTCCAGCACCTGTTGCAACTGGCGGTTCTTGACTGGATCGGCGGGTGCGTTGCCCTCGAAGACGATGCGCGGTTTAGTCGGCAGCAGGGCGCGTTGCCGGGCCAGGTCGTGGACCTGTTGCAGTAGCACTTCGCGGCGCTCGTCGGGCAGCCAGACGACCTGGAAAATGTCGTTGCCTTCCACCAGACCGTTGGCGTCGTTGTAGATCGCCTCGCCGGGCCGGGTGAGCAGCCGCGCGGCGGAGTTTTCCTTGCTCAGAATCAAGTTGGCATCCGCCTCGCTGCATTGCAGGGCGATGCGCACCGCCATCTGGTCGATGGTGCTGCGCGCCAGCGAGTAAGCGCCGCCCAGGGTCTGCGAGCCGAGCAGCACGTGCAGCCCGAAGGCCCGGCCCTGGCGCACCAGGCGGTCGAGCAGCAGGCCGGCTTCCTGGGCGATCTTGTCGTCTTCGACGAAGAACTCCTGAAACTCGTCCACGATCAGCAGAATTCTGGGCAGCGTCTGGTCCGGCACGGCATCCCGATAGTCGCTGAGGTTCTGCGCCCCGCAGCCGCGAAACACTTCACCACGGTGCTTCAACTCGGCGTCGAGCCGTTGCAGCACGCTCAACCCGAACTCGCGCTCGCTTTCCACGGCGATCACGCGGGCGTGCGGCAAGCCATGCGTCACGTAGGTCTTGAACTCCACGCCCTTTTTGAAGTCCACCAGGTAAAGCTCGACTTCCTTCGGACTGTAAAGCAATCCCAGGTTGGTGATGAGAGCGTGCAGCAGTGTCGATTTGCCGGAGCCGGTCTTGCCGGCGATTAACACATGCTGCGCGGTGCCCTGCCCCAGTCGCAGGTGCTGACGCTTGGTCGCGCCGGCCCGGCCGAGCGGCACGTCGATGCCCTTCTGGCTGCTCTGCTCCCACCAGTGCTCGCGCGCCGGCGCGATGAAGTCAAACGACACTTCGACGCGGCTCGCTTCCTTCGCCTGCGCGCCGACTTGATGCAGCAAGCGGTTGAAAAGCCCTTCTTCGGGCAGCGCGTCGAGGCGCAGCGGAAACGTCCCGAAGTCGGCATCCTTCCAGTGGAAACGCTGGTCCTTCCAGACCAGGTTGATGCAACTCTGTTCCAGATCGGCGAGGTTAAAGCCGTGGGGCAACGGCTGGCGGGTATCGACGCTGACCAGCGTGTAGACACCGCAACTGGCACCGCTGGCCGCGATGCTGACCAGGCGGCGCGCCGCGTCGGCGGTGAAGTTGACCGGAAAGTTCGCGACCACCAGCACGCGAAACGGCTCCGCGACCTCGCCCGCCGCCGCGTTGTATTCCTCGATGGTCGCGTACTGGTTGCGCAGATACTTTTGAATCACGTTCTCCATGTGGGCCGCCAGGTCGGCCAGTCGCTGTTCGACCTGTTGCGGTTCGGTCCAGATACGGCTGGCGACCAGCTGCTCGTCGTAGTCCGCCAGGTGCATGAAGGCGGAAAAGTTCTCACCCAGGCCGACCGGGTCGATGATGGTGAAGCGGACCTTACCCGGCGGCAGCGCGGTGAGAAAGCGGAACATCACGGCTTGCAAGGCCGCCACGGCCGGGGCGCGGCCTTCGTCCTTTGCCTTGAGCAGCACCGAACATTGCTGCGGGAACGGCAGCAGCGCCGGCAAGTTGAACTGGGCCGGCATCGGCGCGGGGCCGTTGCCGGTAAGCAGTGGCCCGGCGACGTTGGCCAGCGTGACCTGATAGTCGCCGAAACGCAACACCGGCGGCGACTGCCGGGGCGGCGACCATTGCTGCCAGGACGGATGCGCCCAGGGCGGGAACAACTGCCCGCCGTCGCGAGCTACTCCGGTGACGACCTCGCGCAGCTTCAGCAAGGCTTGCTGACTGCGGCGTTCCAGTTCCTGGCGTGTGCCCTGCTCCTCGGCGTCGGCCTGCTGGCATTCCTGACGGCACGTCTCGTCGGCCTGTTGCAGCGTGGCGTCGTGGCGCTGCTTGCTCTCGGCCAGCAGTCGGCGGTACTTGTCCTCGGCTTGCTTCATGCCCTGCGCGTGGCGTTGCTCCAGGCCGGCGATCAGCGGCGGGTACTTCTGCTCGGCCTGCTGTAGGTCCGTGTCGCGCCGCTGGGTCAGGGCGGCCAGCAGCTTGCGGTGCTTCTCGTCGGCCTGTGCCACCTCGGCGTCGCGCCGTCGCTTGTTCTCGTTCAGTTCGGCGATTTTTTCCTCGTAGCTGCGTGTGGCCTGGTGCAGCCAGCGCTGGCAGGTCAGCTCAGCGTCGGCCAGGGCGGTATGCAGCGGCTTGCTGATCTCCTGCACCTTGAGCCGCGCCGCGACGTAGAAGAGCGAACCCAGGGCGATCACCAGCAGCAGCGCCGCCCCACCGCTGACCAGTGCCCAGTGATGCTTGCCCGCTACCAGTCCATCCGGGTAGGCCACCAGCAGTACGGCAGCCAGCGCGCCCCACAGCGCGAGCAACAGGATCAGCAGCGACACGCCGTTGACCATTTTTGGCGCGACCAGTTTGCGCAGGTCGCGCAGATCGACTTCCGCATCCTTGAGACACGCGGCCAGGTTGCGCTGCGCGTCGTCGTGATGCCGATTGGGTTTGCTCGCGCCGCGCTGCTTGCCGATCAAGCTGCGATGGTGCCATTTTTTGAGGAGCGTCGCCGCCTCGGCGCGCGCGTCCTGCACCTGCTGCAACGACGCGGTTACATGCTGCTGCACTTTTTCCAGCGGCGCTTTCGCGGTCTTCTCGCCCGCCTCGAACATGGTGGCCGAGGTCCAGTGGAACTCCTCATGCTGCTTCTTTGCTTTTTCGGTGCCCGCCTCGAAACGCTGGACCGCGCCCTCGCGCGCTTCCTGATACTCGGCCCTGGCGGCGGGATGCTCGGCATCGAAGCGCGACTTCAGGCCGCGCGTGGTGTCCTGATATTCCCGCTCGGCAGCGGATTTTTCTACAGCCCAGCGCTCGGCGGCCTGCTTCCGCTGCTGGGCCGCTTCCTGCTGGGCAGTCTCTTTGCGAGTTTTGGCCTTCGCTGCCGCCGCCGCGACGGCGTTGGTCTTGGCCGTGGACAGTCGGGCCAGTTCGCGGAACACGGTACGCTGCCGTTGGATCAGTGCGGGTTCGGTCATGACGGACAGCCTGTGAAGGGTGGTGTGCTAAACCGCGAGCCGTTCGGATGCCTACTGCGGCTTGTCCGCGCATTCCTCGTGCATCTGTGCTAACACCGCGGACAGCCGATCGATGGCGCGCAGCGTCGATTTCACTTGCTGTTCGAGCGGCAGCAGGCAGACTTCCTCGAACTCCGCGCTGACCTTGTCGTGCCAGGCATGGCGGACTTCCTCCCAGCGTTCGTGGGCGGTCTTCATGGCGGCATGCAGTTGAATACGGCCGGTGGTCAGGCTCATGACGACTCCTCGGGGCGGGGCTGTGGTGGGGCTGGGTCCACCGGCGGCGCGGGCGGCGCGACGGCCAGGTAGGCTTCCAGGGCGGCGATGCGTTTTTCCAGCTGGGCCAGTGCCCTGGGCAAGTCCGTTTCGAGCACGTTGGTCAGCGCCTTGCCGGGGCCTTCGTACTCTTCAATCGCGCGCTGCATGGCGATGGCCCATTTGCGCGTGAGTTCCAGCTTGGCCTCGGCCTCGTCAAGTCGTTGCTGCAACCGCCGGACAATCTTCTCTTCCTGGTAATAGTCCGGGTTGCTGATGATCGGCATGTTCTTCTTGCGCCACAGGTCGGACTTCGCGATCTGGATTTTTTCCTCCACCCGGCGGATTTCGAGCTGCCAGTAGCGGCGCTGGTCATCGAGCCAGTCGGCATGGCGGCGGATGTCCATTTCCACGGCCAGTAGGGCGTCCTGGGCGCTGGCCCGGCACTTGGCCAGCGTTTCCTGCCATTCACGCAGGGCCTCGATCGAGTTGACGCGCGCCTGGGTCATGGTGGTTGCGGGTAGTGTGCCAAACCGTGGTTCTTGTACGTCGGGCTTTCTAGCCCGACAGGCAATGCCCTTGGCTTACCGCCCATCGCGGGCGCTGAAGTCGGGCTGGAAAGCCCGACGTACTTCAAGCGCCCGCGAGCGGAATCAGCGCTGCTGGAGGTACTCTTCGACGCGCTCGGCCTTGCGGGTCAGGTAGGGGATATGCTGGTTGATTGATTCCATGAAACGGTCGAGCATCTTCATGGTCTGCTCGAATTCCTCGATGAACTTGAGGTGCTCCTGATCGCGCCAGGTATCTCCCAGGCCGACCATCTGGCCGTGAACCAGCGCCAGGTTGTTTTGCAGTTCGGAATTGAAGCGTTTCAGGTTATGGGCAAAGCGGCGCAGTTCGGCCGGATCGACGATGGCCTGGGCCATGGTGGGTGTCCTTCATTCCGTTGGTTCGCGACGCTGCGGAGAAGCGTGGGCGCAAGACTCCCTCCAGAATAGTCCCGCGATCAGCGCTCGGGATACAAAAAAAGTCGTCCGGAAGCGTGAAGTCCCAGGGGGGCTGGGGACCTTGCGCCGCTTCCGGACGATGCGCTGCACCAACGGCCCAAAAAAGGCCGATTGACGACGTAGCCGAACGACTGAACCACCCCACGCGGAATGGGGTTCGGCATCCTTGCGGCCAGGAAAAGGAGTGGCGGACCACTCGCGAAAGGCACGGGCGAAAACGATCACGGACTTGATAGGTTGCTGTAAATTCGTTGAAAGGTCGAGGGCTTCGCGAACGAAGTCTTCATTAGGCAACTATAAGCGAGCATTGAGGTGAGTCAAGCAGGAATCGCGAAAAAACGCTGCCAGATGCGGTCATCGAGTTTGGACCGCTGCATTAGCCCGAGAGATTGGAGCGCTGCATTAGCCGCGGAGCGGCGGCAGAATCGTAGCCCAGGGCGCAAGCCCTGGGAACCGTGCCGACCGGCAACGCCAGCCCCGGAGGGGCAGCAGAATTCTCTCCCGGAACTCTGCCGCCCCTCCGGGGCTGAAATCCTGGAACTCTTCCCAGGGCTTGCGCCCTGGGCTATAGTTCTGTCGCCCCTCCGGGGCTCGCCGGTCGAATCGACTCTCACCGCGCGCATCATCCTCTTGGCGCGCTTACCCCTGCGGCGCATAGGTGGCGAAACAGTTCTCGGTCTCCCAGAGCTTGACCTCGACCACGGGAAAACCCCGACTGGCGGTGTAGTCGAAGATCAGGCGGGCGATGTTCTCGGCCGTGGGATTCGCGTCCATCAGGTAGACTGGCTCACCGAGTTGCCGCAGCGAGGCCAGCGCGGGATCGTCGCGATGCAGCAGCATCTTGTGGTCGAGCGTCTCGTCGATCCAGGCGCCGATCACTTGCTTGAGGCGCGAGAAGTCCATCACCATGCCCAGGCTGTCGAGCTGCGGCGCTTCGAGCGTGATGACGGCGCGGCCGTTGTGCCCGTGCAGGTGCTTGCACTTGCCGTCGTAGTTCAGCAGGCGATGGCCGTAGCAAAAGTGAATTTCGCGCGTCACGCGATACATGGCGCTTCTCCGTAGGGCGTGGGGTCTGCCAGGCCGGCATCGGCGAAGGCCTGGCGTCGTTCCGCGCACTTGTTGCACCGGCCGCAGTGCCGGCCTGCAAACGGCCGAATGCACGAAAACGACAGTTCCAGCGGCAGGTCCCGGCCGCGCTGCATGACCTCGATCTTGTGCAAGCCCGCGAACGGCCGCTTGACTTCGACCCGGCCTTCAACGGCCCGGTTCACGGCGCGCTGGTACTCGGCGAAAAAGTCGTCGGTCGCGTCCGGAAACGGATTGGAGCCGAGCACGCCGAGCACCAAACGCGGCACACCATGCAGGTGGCACCAGAGCAGCGACTTGGCCAGCAGCAGCACGTTGCGACCTGGCAGAAAGACGGCTTCGTCCGGCGTGCCGGCGTCCGGGACCGCGTCGCCCGTGATGCTCCAGTGCTGGCCGTAGAGGTCCGCGACGGGCAAGTCGAGCACGTGCAAGGGCCGCAGAGCTGGTCGCGCCAGCACTGCCAGGAAGCGCCGCAGGTGTTCCAGCTCGACGGCTTCCCAGTACAGACCGTTGCGGACATAGAGAGGCTGCACGCTGGGCTGCTCGCGCAGCATTTCGCCCAGCAGGATGGCGCTATCCAGCCCGCCGCTGATGAGCACGGCGACGGCCGCGGAGGGTTCTTGCATGGGATCGGTTCGGACGAAGCCGCACGTGGGCAGTTCGGGTATCGACCGCGGATGGTCCAGTCGATAAGCTAGCAACCGGAAGCGCGATCGGCTATTCATCCCGAGGCGAGGCGACATGGCCGGGCTGGACGCATTTGCCGACATCACGAAGCGGAACGAACCGCTGGCCCCTTACACCTACTTCAAGCTGGGCGGGCCGGCGGAAGCGCTGATCCAGCCGACGACGCGCGAGCAGTTGTCGGCAGTGGTCAAGCACTGCCAGGCCGAACGGGTGCCGTTGCACATCCTCGGCGGCGGTGGCAACGTGCTGGTGCGCGACGAGGGCCTGCGCGGCGTGGTGTTGCGCCTGAGTGGGCCGGCGTTCGCCACCGTCGAGGTGTCCGACCGCGAGGTGCGCGCCGGCTGCGGCGCTAGCCTAGCGGCGGTCATCTCCGAGGCGACCCGGCACGGCCTCGCGGGACTGGAAACGCTGGTCGGCATCCCCGGTTCCGTGGGCGGCGCGCTGCGCTGCAACGCCGGTGACCGCGCCAACGAGATCGGGCAGCATGTTCGTATGGTCGAGGTGATGGACGAGCGCGGCCGGATCGACCAGCGCGAGCGCGCCGAGTTGAAATTCGCGCCAGGCAGCAGCAATCTCGACGATCCGGTGCTCCTTTCCGCAGGTTTTGAACTGGACCGCGACGACCCCGACACCATCGTCAAGCGGATGCGCAAGGCGTGGATCCAGCGCAAGGCGAACCAGCCGCTGAGCTTCCAGGCAGCGGGCCGCATCTTCAAAGACCCGCGCGGCCGCAGCGCCGCCGCGCTCATCGAGCAAGCCAATCTCGCGAAGACCCGCGTCGGCGGGGCCGAGGTCTGCGACCGCAACGCCAATTTCATCGTCGCCCATCCCGGTGCGACCGCCCGCGACGTGCTGCGCCTGATCGAACTGGTCCGCAGCCGGGTGCAGGAAAAGTTCGCGCTCGAGCTGGAGCTGGAAATCGCCGTGTGGTAGGCCCGTTCGTTCAAGTTCGTAGTTCTGCCTTTCTGTTGGGTGGCACGCCCTCGGTACTCCGAGGGCGTGGAGTCGCTCCACCACGCCCTCGGAGTACCGAGGGCGTGCCACCCAGTAGCATCGTTTCCGGCATCCGCTATTTCGCCGCCAGCACATCGAGCACAATCTGCGACCAGGTTTCAAACTCGTCCCGCTGTTGCAGCAACTCCGCCAGCGGCGCGAAGCCAGCGCGCGTCAGGGCTTGCTCGCGCCGCGTCACTTTCGGTTCGTCGAGGTCGAAGAGATGGACGACGCCGAGATGCACCTGGCCCACGGGCGTTGAGTCGTCGTTGATGAGACCGATACAGTGCTCGCGGTAAGCGGTGTCGATGCGCACTTCTTCCTCGACCTCGCGCAGCATGCCGGTGCGGTACGGCCCTTCAAACAGGTTGCTGTCCTCCTCCGCAATGTGCCCGCCGACGCCGATCGAACGCAGCGCCCGCAGGCGGGCTTCGCCGCCGGCCTTGCCGCGCGTGTAATAAAACACCTGGTCGCGCCAGCGCAGCACGACGTAGGGCACGATCTGCTTGAAGCTCGGATCGGTTTCCACTTCGGCGCGCGGCCGATACGACAGCGCGGCGGGCTCCAGCAGGCGCGGCAAGTAGTGGTCCACCCGCTCCGAGAAGCCCTGGAACAGTCCAGCGGCGTGGAAGACGGCGGTCGGCGTCACCAACACGCGCTCTTGCAGCTTATCGCTCATGGGGTTGCACCCCGAGTTTCCGTTGCAATAGTTCCACCAGTTCGACGGGATTGAGCCGTGGATCGTCGTGGCGTTCGATGCCCAGCGCCCATGCCAGGAGCCGCAGGTGGCGCTCGGCATCGCCGGGTTCGCCCAGGCGTTCAAGTCGGCGAAGGACCTCGATGCGCTTGGCATCGCTCCGGGCGAGGGTCAACAGTCGTTCCTGAAGCGTGAGCAGCAGTTCTTCGACGGAAACGGCCAGCAGCGCAATTTTCGGTTCGAGCTGTTGCAGCAAGGAGCGCAGGGCTTCCGTCAGACGCTGCCGCATTTCGACGGTCAGGGGCGGATAGCGGTCGAGCAGCGCCGGCGCGGCGGAGATACCTGACTGCTCGTCGTGGCGGGCCGAGGACGCGCTGGCGTGCGTTCGATTTCGGCTGCCCGGTGGCGGCTGGAGAATCCGGGCGGCCAGTGCCACCACCGCCACGACGACGAGCAGGATCACGGCCAATTTCAGGGTCTGGCGGCTGCTGCGGCGCGTGAAGAGCGCATCGAGCGCCCGCTGGTCGCCGCTTTCGGCCGCGATCTGCACATCGAGTTCATAGCGACCCTGCGGATAGTCGCCGGCCTGTTCCTCGGTGAGATAGTCGGGGAAGCGCGCCGGATCAACGCGCGGGGTAACGAGCACATCGAAACGCAGGTCGTTGCCAAACGCGAAGGTCGCCGGCCAGATTTCCGCCCGGCTGCTCTGGGGCATCAGCAGCCAGAGTTGCCGCAGCAGGTCGGGTGCGGGCGCGGGTCGCTGGAAGACAATGCGGCCCGCGTCGATCAATGCCTGCACCCCACCGAGCAACGTGGCGCTGTCGCCGTTTTTCAGCACTTGTCGGACCTGTTCCACGGTGCGCCGCGACGGCGGTTCGCGCGGGAAAAGTAGCGTGGGCAAGTCGCCGCGCGCCGACCATGGCGGGGGGAAGCGGTCGGCCAGCGCAAAGGGATCGCCGAGCCACAAGCCGTAGTCCTCGCGCGGCACGACGAGTAGGCGAAACCCGAGCGCTCCGGGGCGCCCCGCATCGTCGCTGCCCTGGTCGGCCACCTGCACCACGGCGACGTGCCGCGTCCCCAGGGGCTGAGCGAAGACCGCGCCGGGACAGGCCACGCCGGGGGGCCGTTCGCCAAAGCCCGTACACAGTCGCTCGGCCAACGGCAGCCAGGCGTCGAGAAAGCCCGGCGAGCGCGACACGAAACGATAGCCGCCCGTTTCAGCGTTGCCGTAGAGCGCCTGTTCGATCGCAATGTCCGGCATGGTACATCCCGTCAGCGGCTACTTGCCCGCCAGCACCCGCGCCTTGACCTCCATGCCCTTATGAACAGCCAGGTAGCAACGCAGCAGGTAGCCGCTCTTTTTGAGGTTCTCCTCGGTCGCCGGGCCATTGGCCGGCTGGAAGCTGAGATGCACGCCGTCGTTGCTCAGGTAGGCCTTCTCCATGTCGTCACCTGCGCGGGCCTTCATCTCGCCGTGCAGATCGACGAGCGGTAACTGCTTCTTCTTCGCCAGGTCCCGCAGGGCGGCGTTGTACTCATCCACCTGCTTGGCCTTGCCGCGATAGGGCGGCAGGGTCGAGAGCAAGACCACGGTGCCATTGGCCAGCAAGGCATCGACGGCCTTCTCCACGTCGCCGATGTACTGCCCGACGGGCCGGTTGGCACTGATGTCGTTGGTGCCGAGCATGTAGAGCGCCAGCTGCGGATTGTATTTCTTGATGATCTCCGCGAGCGCGGGCAAACCGCCCTTGCCGCCTTGCAGGTACTGGTCTGCGCGGACGCCGCTCGCCGCCGTGTGACTGCGGCCGGAGGGAACGTCCACGGAGGCGAGCCACCAGCCGTCCGTGTCATTGCGCTTGCCGGCATGACTCCATTGCAGGAAGGCTTTTTCCTCGGCGGACTGCCCCTGGCCGCCGCGCGCCCAGGCGGTGTTCTGGTTGGCGTAGGTGATCGAATCGCCCAGGTGCAAAAAGACGCCGGGCGTGCCCTTGAACTTGGTCGCTACCTGCTTCATCGCGGGCGCGTAGTCGTAGCCTTCCTTCGTTTTCAAGCCTGGATCGTCGGCGGCCTGGAGCGAGGCCAAACCGATAACGCAACTAAGCAAGGTCATACGCAAGGCGGTGGTCATGTGCGGTCCCCTGGGAGAGGTGCTTTCGTTCTTTTGCTGTTTTTTTCCAGGCGAGCGGCGGGGGGGGGCCCCCGGGGTTTTTAGCACCAAAACCGGGCGGAGCCCCC
>JAEUIF010000952.1 GCA_016795185.1 Planctomycetia bacterium
TCGGCTACATGAGCGAGGAGTTGCAGGAGAAGGTGGAGGACCACCACGTCCACACCGCGCACGGGCACCTGGAGCGGCGCGGCCGTTTTGGCCGCTTCTTCATGTACCTGTCGCTGTTCTGCTTCTCGATGCTCAACCTGCTGCTGGCGGACAACCTCTTCCAGATCTTCATCAGCTGGGAACTGGTCGGCATCTGCTCGTACCTGCTCATCGGCTTCTACTACGAGCGGACCAGTGCTTCCAACGCGGCCAACAAGGCGTTCATCACCAACCGCGTCGGCGATGCCGGCTTCGTCATTGGCCTCTTGATCCTCTGGACTTACGTCGGCACGTTCAACTTCGATGAAATCTTCGCCCGGCTGCGAGCGCCAATCCGCGATCACCACAACAGCGGGGTGCTGGAGCTGGGCGGCAAGTTCGTGCTGGTCAACGAGGTGGGCAAGGACGACCACGGCAAGATCGTACAGTTCGCTCCGGGGCCAGGCACCGAGTTCCGCGACGCCGACGGCAAGACCGTGCGCCTCACGAGCGGGGCGGGCGACCAGGTGTTGCTCATGGGCCGGCACATCCACGAAGCGAAGGACTTTTCGCCGGTGGTCCGCGACAAGAAGGGAGCCATCGTCCGCGACGCCGACGGCGCACCGAAGATGACGCGCCTCGATGCCATCGCCAGCAGCCCGGACATGGAAGACTACAACACCATGCCCTACTGGCTGTTGACCGTGGCGGGCCTAGGCATCTTCCTCGGTTGCGTCGGCAAGTCGGCGCAGTTCCCGCTGCAAGTCTGGTTGCCGGACGCAATGGAAGGCCCGACACCCGTCAGCGCCCTGATCCATGCAGCCACCATGGTCGCGGCGGGCGTTTACCTCGTCGGCCGCGCGTTCCCGATGTTCACCCGCGAAGCGCTGCTGGTCATCGCCTACACCGGGGCCATCACCCTCTTCGTGGCGGCGACCATCGCCATCGTGATGATGGACATCAAGAAGGTGCTGGCCTATTCAACCGTCAGTCAGCTGGGCTACATGATGCTGGCCCTCGGGGTCGGCGGTTGGGCGGCGGGCCTGTTCCATTTACTCACTCATGCCTTCTTCAAGGCGTTGCTCTTCCTCGGCTCCGGCAGCGTGATTTATGGCTGCCATCACGAGCAGGACATGGGCAAGATGGGCGGGCTCTTGAAAAAGATGCCCATAACGGCCCTGACCATGCTCATGGGTGTGCTGGCCATTGCCGGTACACCGCTATTCACTGGCTGGTACAGCAAGGACGCCATACTCGTCGCCGCCTATGGTTTCGTGTCGGTGCACCAGGAGCATATGCTGCTCTTCCTGGCACCACTGCTGACCGCCGGCATCACCACGTTCTACATGTTCCGCATGTGGTTCATGACCTTCACCGGCGAGCCGCGCGACGCCCATGTCCACGAACACGCGCACGAAACGCCCTGGCTGATGACCCTGCCGCTGGTCTTGCTGGCGGTATGCAGCGTCGCGGTGGCCTGGGGTTGGCCGGTCTGGGACGCGGAAGCGAGCCAGATGGAGAAGCATGTCCACCACGCGCAACATCACGCGGTGTACACCGAGTTCGGCACCATTCTCGAAAAGGACTTCCACGAAGGCGCGTTGCCGGCCGAGAGCATTCGCCAGGCGGGTCAAGAAGGGCACAGCCTGGTCGGCCTACTGGCGCTGTCGTCGGCGGGCATCGGCTTCCTCTTCGCTTTCGCGATCTACCAGCGCAAGGCGCTCGATCCCGCGGAGACCCAGGAGCAATTCGCCAGCGCGCACGCCTTCCTGGAACACAAGTGGTATTTCGATGAACTGTACAGCGTGATCCTCGTGCGGCCCGCGCTGGTCGTGGCGACCTGGTGCCGGTATTTCGACAGCGTGGTTATCGACGGCTTCGCGAATGGCTTCGGCCGCTTCTGGGTCGGCGTGTCGAACTTCTGGGGCGGGTTCGACAAGGGCATCATCGACGGAATCGCCAATCTGCTGGCGACCATCGCTTACGGCGTGGCCGGCTGGTTCCGCAAGTGGCAGACGGGCTTCCTGCGTAGCTACATCCTGTTCCTGGTGCTGGCGGCGATCAGCCTGTTCGTGCTGCTGCGGTACCTGGTGTCGGTGGCAGTGGCCGGTTAGCGCATTTTGCAACTGGCTGTATTGGGCGATCCGCAGTTCGAGCCCCGGAGGGGCGCTAGAATGGTAGCCCACGGCGCAAGCCGTGGGTGACGGTCTGGTGTGCCTTCCGAGCCCCGAAGGGGCGGCAGAATGGAAACGCGATTGGCCTCTGCATGAGAAGGGCAGCAAGCCTTCTATCGCCCCTCCGGGGCTGGACGAATCGACGCGATCGAATTCCCACGGCTTGCGCCGTGGGCTACTACGCTTTCGCCCCTCCGGGGCTAAAGCAACTATCGGATGGCCTGAACTCCTGAGTCGAGCATACTTCCATGCAACCACCAGCCGAAAATGACCTGATGCTGATGACCGTGGCCATCTTCCTGCCGACGGTCTTCGCCATCCTGATCTGCCTGCCCTTGCCGCTCTGGCGCAACAAGGACTGGGTGCGCTGGACCGCGCTCTGGGGCACCGGCCTGACCATGCTGGTGAGCTTCTTTATCTTCATCGAATACTACCAGATGGCGCAGACGCACAGCGACGGCTTGCGGCCCGGCTACGGGCGCGAGGCCCAGTTGCTGCCGCGCATGGAAGCCGCCGCGAAGCGCGAACTCGCCGCCCAGCCGCGCGACAGCAACGACTGGCTGGCCCGCGTGCCGTGGATCCCGAGCTTCAACATCGATTACTTCATCGGCATCGACGGCATCAGCATGGCCCTGGTGCTGCTGACCACCGTCATCACGTTCATCTCGATGATCGCCAGCTGGAACATCGACCGCTACGTGCGCGGCTACTGCGCGCTGTTCCTGGTGCTGGAAACGGGCATGATCGGCACCTTCCTGGCGCTGGACTTCTTCCTGTTCTACATCTTCTGGGAAGTGATGCTGCTGCCGATGTACTTCCTGATCGGCGTCTGGGGCGGGCCGCGCCGCGAGTACGCCGCCATCAAGTTCTTCCTGTACACTCTGCTGGGCAGCGTGTTCATCCTGATCGCCATGCTCGCCTTTTACTTCACCAACGTCCGCGACCTGGTGCCGCCGCAGGTGGTCGAGGAGAAAGCACAGCAGCTAGTCCGCTCGGGCCGCTACACGCCGGATCAGGCCCGTGAGGCGGTCAAGGTCAACTCCTTCGACCTGTTGGTGCTGCACAAGGCCGGCGGGCTGGCTGCCGACATCATCAAGGCGCAGGAAGAACTGGCGACTGCCGCGACCGACGCCCAGCGCCAGGCCGCCGAGGCCAAGCTGACGGCACTGGTCCAGCGCCATCAGCATACCGGCGACTACTTCTTCACCTCGACGACGTTCCAGTACACGATGTTCCTGTTGCTGTTCATCGGCTTCGCCATCAAGGTGCCGGTGTTCCCGTTCCACACCTGGTTGCCGGATGCACACGTCGAGGCGCCCACGCCGATCAGCATGATCCTGGCGGGGGTGCTGCTGAAGATGGGCGGCTACGGCATCCTGCGCATCGCCTACCCGATCTGCCCCTGGGCTGCCGAGGCACTCGCCTGGTGGCTGGGTCTGTTCGGCGTCATCAACATCGTCTATGGCGCGTTCGCGGCCATGGCGCAGACCGACTTCAAGAAGCTGGTCGCGTACAGCTCGATCAGCCACATGGGCTACGTCATCCTCGGCATCGCCGTCTGGTCCGCGTCGAACCAGGGGGCCTACTGGTCGATGGGCATCAATGGCGCGTTCTACCAGATGCTGGGGCACGGCGTCAGCTCGGCGGGCATGTTCTTCCTGGTCGGCGTCATCTACGACCGGGCGCACCACCGCGATCTGAACAAGTTCCGCGGCCTGAACGAATCGATGCCTGTCTACGGCGGCTTGAGCGCCATCATCTTCTTCGCGGCGATGGGCCTGCCGGGCCTATGCGGCTTCATCGGCGAAGTCATGGTCGTGCTGGCCACCTGGAACTTCAGCTGGGTCTTCTCCGTACTCTCGGCCCTGACCGTCGTACTGACGGCCGGCTACATCCTCTGGACCATCCAGCGCGTGTTCCTGGGCACCAACGAAGCCTACAAGGACTACCCGGACGTGACGCTTCGCGAAATGCTGTGCGCCGTGCCGCTGGTGATTCTGTCCGTGGCGCTGGGCATCTTGCCGTCCCAGCTGGTGCTGAACTGGGTTGAACCGTCGATCAACTACCTGGTCAACACGCTGGCGCGGGTGAACGGGTAGTGGTTTCGGGGGCGAAGTCGTAGGGTCCGCTGTGCGGACCGTGGAACCTTGCCAAGGGCGCACAATCAACGGTCCGCACAGCGGACCCTACAATTGAGATCCTCTCATGTTCCTGGACCAGAACATCATCGGCGGGTTGCAGAAGGGCCTGCTCGAAGACTGCTACGCGGTGCTGCCCGAGTTGATCCTCTGCGGCACGCTGCTCCTCTTGTTGCTGCTGCGCCTGTTCTCGTCGCTCGATAACTGGCACCTGGGCTGGGAAACGCTGACGCTGACGCTCATCGCCCTGGTCGCCGCTTTCATGCAATGGCAGCCGCTCAACGGGCCGCCCTCGCTCACCAACGAAGCCCCCTTCGCAGACTTTCCGCGCGACCTCTTCGGCGGCTTCGCCAGCGGGTTGTTGCGCTACGATAACTTCGTCCTTTTCTTCCGCCTGTTTCTGATCAGTTTCACCGCGTTGACCATCGTGCTGTCGATGCTCACGGGCATTCCCGACCGGGAAGACTCGGCCGACTTCTACACGCTCTTGCTCGGCGCGAGTGTCGGTATGCTGCTGATGGCGATGGCCAACCACCTGCTGATGGTCTTCATCGCCGTGGAAATGGCCAGCTTGCCCAGCTTCGCCCTGGCCGGCTTCCTGAAGGGCAAACGGCAGAGCAGCGAAGCGGCCCTCAAGTACGTCGTTTACGGTGGCGGGGCCTCGGGCATCATGCTCTACGGCATCAGCCTGCTGGCCGGCAAGTTCGGTACTGGCTACCTGAACGATCTCGCGCAGGTGGTGCCGGAGGCCGTCGCGGCAGCCGGGACCGACCCGATCTTGCTCCTCGGCTTCCTGTTCATCTTTATCGGCCTGGCGTTCAAGCTGTCGGTGGTGCCGTTCCACTTCTGGTGCCCGGATGTCTTCGAGGGCGCTGCCGCCGAGGTGGCGGGCTTCCTCTCGGTCGCGTCCAAGGGCGCGGCCCTGGCGCTGACGGCCCGGCTGGCGCTGGTCCTGGTCGGCCCCGTGCAGTTCGCGGTCCCGGAACTGAATGCTCAGTTCACCACGCCGCTGGCGGCCTACATCATCTTCTCGCTGTGTTTCTTCGCCGCCATCACCGCGACCTTCGGCAACCTAGCGGCTTACCCGCAAACGAACCTGAAACGCATGCTGGCCTACTCGACCATCGCGCATGCCGGCTACATGGTGATGGGCCTGGCGACGCTGCGGAGCGAAGGCGTCTCGGCGGTGCTCTTCTACCTGGTCGTCTACCTGCTGACGAACCTGGGCGCGTTCGCCTGCGTGGCCTTCCTGCGCAATCAGACGGGGTCCGAGGACCTGTCGAGCTTCCGGGGCCTGATCTACCGTTCGCCACTGCTGGTGATCGTCTTTGCCTGCTTCCTGCTCAGTTTGCTGGGCCTGCCGCCGCTGGCAGGCTTCGCGGCCAAGTTCCAGATTTTCCAGGTGCTGTACGACACCGCGCAACTACATTCCCTGGACGCCAGCCGCTGGTTGCAACTGAGCACCGAACCGGGCATCAACGATGCGACTTACGCCCAGCGCGCCGGATTGGCGGCCACCGAGACGAACCTGAGCTACGCACTCTTCGGTCTGCTGGTGGTCGGCGGCGTGAATACCGTGTTCAGCGTGGTCTATTACCTGAACGCGCTGAAGGTGATGATTATCGACAAGCCGCTCGACGAGGTGGAGGGCCGCGCGCCGCAGCCGATCGTGCTGCCGGCCGGCTCGGCGCTCTACGCCACGGTACTCGCCGTGGGCGTGCTGGTCGTCGGCATCCTCTGGAACCCGCTGGTCGTGGCCAGCAACCGCGGCGTGGCCCATTTCAACCGATCCGAGGGCGGCGCACTGCCCGTGGCCCGCGCCTTGCCCCCTGCCGACGCTGAGGTGCGTCTTCCATGACTGACGCCAAGCTGACCGCGACGCTGCAAGCGCTTCTGGCCCGCGAAGGCCGCTCGCTCCTGCAATTCATGGGCGATGCCTTCCCGTGGGCACGCTTCGAGGAGCAGGAAAAGCTCGCCCTGTTGCGCAAGATGATCGACGACGAGCGCGACGCGGCCGCGGCTCTTGGCGCCTACCTGCGCCGCCGGCGCGTTCCCGTGCTGCCGCTTGACCCCTATCCGCTGAGCTACTCTAGCCTTCAGTTCGTCGCGCTCGACTATTTGCTGCCGCAGCTGGTCGAGCAGCAGCGCAAGGGTGTCGAAGCCTTGCAGCGCGACCTGGCAGCCATCCAGCAGCCCGACGCCCGACAACCGCTCGAACACCTGCTCCACGTCAAGCAATGGCACCTGACCAAGCTGCAAGAGCTGGCCGCGAAGCCAAAGGCCGAACATGCAGCCGCCGCCAGTTGAACTGATTGACACCCACGCCCATCTCGACGACGAGCGGTTCAAGGACGACCTGCCCGCCGTGCTGGACCGCGCCCGTGCCGCTGGCCTGTCGCGCATCATCACCATTGCCACCACGGCCCAGGACGGTAACGCCTGCGTGAACCTGGCTCGGCAGCACCCGCTGCTGGCCGCCACGGTGGGTATTCAACCCAATAATGTCGCGGAAGCCGGCCCTACGGACTGGGACGACGTGGTGGCGCACTTCGCGAAGCCGCAAGCCAAGCACATTGTCGCGCTGGGCGAAACGGGACTCGACCGCTACTGGGACCGCGCCCCGTTTCCGCTTCAGGAAGACTACTTCGCGCGACACCTCGCCCTGGCCCGGAAGCAGGGCTTGCCGGTCGTGATCCATTGCCGGGAAGCGGAAGCCGACGTGGTCCGTATGCTGCGGGAAGACTACGACCGGCACGGCCCGGTGCGCGGCGTGATGCACTCCTTCACCGGCGACGCGGCCACCGCCGCCGCATGCGTGGAAATGGGGCTCTTCATTTCCTTTGCTGGCATGTTGACCTACAAGAATTCGGAGGTGCTACGGGCGACGGCGCGCACCGTGCCACTCACACGCTTGCTGGTGGAAACGGACAGCCCCTACCTGGCGCCGGTGCCGGTGCGCGGCAAGCGGAACGAACCCGCCTATGTGGCCCACACCGCGGCTTGCCTGGCGGGTCTGCACGGCGTCGAGCTTTCGCTGCTGTCCGAACACACGACGCGCAACGCGCGGACGCTCTTTGCCGGATTAGGGGCAGAATAATCGTTGCGACTTTCATCAAGCTCTCAAATTCCCTCCTGTTGCCGACGAATGACTGATAGCGGATTCCCCGCTCATTCCCTGCGCCCGCGACGAGGTGGCACCATGCACCCCCTGACGCTGATCGGCAAGGCGTTCGGTTTTAGTGTGTTCCTAGTTGTGACTGCGCTGATGCTCGCGCCCGTGCTGGCGGCCGTCGGCATGTTGCTGGCCCTGGCGGGGATGTTCCTGTCCGCGATCTTGCCGGCGTTGCTGCTGATCGTGCTCGTCTGGTCGATTCAATACTTCATCCATGCCAGTCCACCGGCGGGTCGCTGCGCCACGGGCGTGCTGCACGGCAGTCAATCCGCCGCCGCGCGCTGCTGTCGTAGCGCAGGCTGGTTGGCGGGCCGCTCGCTGGCGTTCGTTCGTCGGCTGAAAGAATGGGGCTCGGAAGCCCTGGCACGGCTACACGACCTGAGCTGGCGCATTGGCGGCGTGGCGCTCGAAACCGGTTGCGGCGCGTTGCTGCTCGGCGGGCTTGCGGTACTGACGAAAGGCAACCTGCCCGGACGCCACCAGGACGAGTACGTCGCTTGCGCCATTCTCGCCGGCCTCGTAAT
>JAEUIF010000986.1 GCA_016795185.1 Planctomycetia bacterium
CGCTCGCTGTCCCAATGTCGCAATCACACCATCAGTCGCGTCGGCTGGCGCGTTTTTCCTCGAAAAGCGCTTTCACCCACGGAGCGGGAGGCGACCGCTCGATTTCCTCGAATACCTGAAGCGTCCGCGCCGAAATCTGGAAGTAACCTTCCTGGGGAATCGGATCCCAGTGCGGCGGGAAGTCGGCTGGCTGATGCGCCGACATCAGCGCCAGGCCGTCGGTGATGCGGCCAGCTTGCAACAGGCGTTCCACCTGTCGGCGCAAGATTTGTTCGGGCTGGGTGAACGGCAGCAACGCCAACCAGAATGCCACCGAGGCCAACGCCAGCCGGCGCAGGCCCCCGCGCGCAGCTTCCTCGACGACTGGGCCTGTTTGCCAGGCGGGCTGACAGATGAGAGTCGCGACCAGCGCGCCGATGGCCCAGACGGGTAGACTCAGAAACGTGATGACCTTCAGGGCGTCGCCGACCTCCGCGAGTAGAATCTGGCTCTCGGTCATCCAGATGTTGGCCATCAATGGGATGATCGGCCGGGGTAGAAAATGCAGGGCGAGAAACGCCTCGGCGTCGGCCACCACCATGACCAGGAAAATGGCCCCGGCACGATAGTTCATCAGCACCCCCACGACGCGCATCATCAGGTAAACGCGCCAGACCGAAACCAGTCCGAGAGTCCAGAGGTTCGCCTGCGTGGCGCCCAGCGGCGTCAGGAAGCGTTCGTAGGGCAGAGCGTAGAGCCAGGCCAGCGGCGCGGTCAACCAGAAGAGACCGAGGAACGCACGATACGCGCTCCAGAAGCCCGGGCCCGGCGCGCCCTTGAGCTTCGCGCTGCCATAGGTCACGCAGAACAGGATGAACGAGGCTCCTATCGAGGCCGCAAAGGGCAGAAGCAGGTGCCAGGGTTCGTGCAGCAGGTCGGCGGCGTCGTACTCGCGGGCCAGGCCGGCCGAGAGCACGAACAGCGCTCCCACGTAGATCGCCTGTCGGTCGGCGGCGAGTTCGAGGATCGCTTGCCGTTCGCCGACCAGGAAACGGAGCCAGGTGCGGATACACATGGGCGGTTGCTCGATGGAGACTCACGATTTAGTAGATTGCGAGCGGCAGGGGTCAGCGAGCGGCGGGGTTTATCCCCGCCGTGAATCGCACGCCGCACAGGGCGGGGATAAACCCCGCCGCTCGCTAAGCCTCGAACTGCGCACCGTTACTTCCCGAGTTTCTTCCGCAGCCCCAGCACGTCGTCCAGTCCCAACAGCTTCTTGATGTCCGCGAAGGTCAGCATCTCGGAATCGGGTTGATCGACGCGGCCCTTCGTCAGCAGGGCCTGGATCAGCTTCTGCATCGCCGCGCCGGTGACGAGCAGGCTTTCAATCGGGCAGACCACGATCTTGTAGCCGAGCGCGCCCAGTTCATCGACGGAGAGAATCGGCGTGACGCCGCCGGTGAGCATGTTCACCAGCAGCGGGTGCTTCACTTCCTTGGGAATGCGCACCAGTTCTTCCTTGCTTTCGGGAGCTTCGATGAAGCAGACGTCCGCGCCGGCCTGGGCGTAGAGGTTGGCGCGGCGAATCGCGCCGTCGATGCCCTCCACGGCGCGGGCGTCGGTACGCGCGATGATGACAAAGTCCGGATCGCGCCGCGCCGCCTGCGCTGCTTTATGTTTCAGGACCATTTCCTCAGCGGGGATCAACTGCTTGCCGCCGAAATGGCCACAGCGCTTGGGCGTCACCTGGTCTTCGAGCAGGATGCCGGCCGCGCCGGCTTGCTCGAACTCGCGCACCGTGCGCACGACGTTGTGCAGGTCGCCGTGGCCGGTGTCGCCGTCGGCCACCACGGGAATACTCAGCCGCATGGCCATGCGGCGGACAGCGTCGGCCATTTCCGAGAGCGAGATGAAGCCCACGTCGGGTAGGCCGAGCAGACTGGCCGAAGCGCCGAAGCCGCCGAGGAAGACGGTTTCCAGGCCGGCGGCCTCGATCAGCCGGGCGGTGAAGACGTCGTGCGCTCCCAGGCTGCGGATGACGCCAGGAGATTTCAACAGTTGGCGGAGTTTTTGGGTTGGTTTCATGGTGGTGAGTTTGCTAGAGCATCTTCCAACTGGCTAGAGCGGTCCGCACAGCGGACCCTACGGAATCCTGTAGGGTCCGCTGTGCGGACCATAGCGCCCAGTGCTAAATCCACCTGCGAAACGCTCTAAATCGCAAGCGGCGTTATATATCCTCTCGATCGGTCCCCAGGCGCATCCAGGTATCGACGACCGGGCCGAGGCTGCTGCGCAGCAGGGTGCGCGCCCGATGCGCCCGGACCCGCAGCGTGCCGGCCGCGACGCCGCAGATGGCGCTCATGTCGGCGTAGTCCAGTCCTTCGACGAAGTGCAGCACGAAGGCTTCGCGCAGGGCGATCGGCAAACCGGCGATGGCCTTCCAGGTATAGTCGTTCATTTCCTGGCGGAGAATGCCGGTCAGCACGCCGTTTTGCAAGCCATCCTTGACGAGCGTGTTTTGCAGTTGCTCGGGCGCGACGGGCCGGGCATGGCGCGAACGGGCGCGGAGATGGTTGCGGCATAGATTGAGGGCGATGCCATGTAGCCAGGCGCCGAAACGCAGTTCCAGACGGTAGTCGGCCAGCTGGGCGTAGGCGCGGGTGAGCGCCTCTTGCGCCAGGCTTTCGGCCTCGTCGGCGTCGCCGATCATCAGGGCGATGACGCGGACCAGCGCCGGCCGGTGGCGGGCCAGCAACTCGTCGTAGGCCGCGCCCTCCCCCGCCAGCACGCGCTTCACCAGCGCGGCGTCGCTCTCATCCATCCGGCTACCTCGCGCGCCTGGCGCTGCACGGAACGGAACCCCCCGCCGATGGCGTCGGCAAACCGTGGCAGCGGCCGGCGCGGTCGGCAAGCTCTCAAGTTGAGCAGGTTTCGGGCCGGCGTTCAAGGCGCAAACCGCGCAGCGCAGGGTGCCGCCCGGTTTTTTTGAAACCTCCCGCCCGGCTAACGAAGTACCACTGGAGCATGATTCCGGAGCCTGTTGCGCAATCGAAAGTTCGTCTGGGTGCCATGCCCACGGCCTTGCGTGGGCATGGGAAGCTTGCGAGTCCTCCATGCCCACGCAGAGCCGTGGGCATGGCACCCAAACCTCCGACAGAGCAACAGGCCCCTACACCTGCACCGGACACAGTTCCCGCATCGAGCCGCGCTCGTCCACGCCGCCGGGAGTCCTCGACATGAGCCGCACGCACTGGCTGACTGGCTTGACCTGCTGCCTCCTGCTCGTCGGCAGCGCCGACCTGCGCGCCGAAACGACGCCGGACCCGTTGCGCCTGGTGCCGGCGCAGGCCGATATCGCTATTCAACTCGAACGGCCCCGTGCCCTCGCGGAGACAACGCTGGCCCTGGACCTCGTCAAGCAGCTGCAAGCCTTCGAGCCGATCCGCGAATTCTACGACTCGACGAATTTTCGCCGCTTCCAGCAACTGCTCGGTTACTTCGAGAAGGAACTCGGCGCGAAATGGCCCGACCTGCTCGACCGCCTGGCAGGCGGCGGCATCGTGCTCGCCGCCAAGTTTGGCGAGGAGCCGGCGCCCGCGCTGCTCGTGATGCAGAGCAAGGACGAGGCGGCACTGAAGCAGTTCGTCAAGCTGGTGCGCGGCCTGCTCGACCAGGAGCTACCGCGCGACGACGCGAAGCAGCGGCTCGAAGTCAGCAGCTACCAGACCATCGAAACGCTGCGGATCGGGCAGGATTTTCACGCGGCGGTGGCGGGTTCCGCGCTGCTGCTGGCCAATCGGCAAAAGGCCCTGCACGCGGCCCTGGACTGTCATCTCGCCAACGGCAAGCAGAGCCTGGCCGGTGTGGAAAAGATCAACACTGCCCGCCGGCAGCTGCCTGCCGAACGATACGGCTGGCTCTGGCTGGACCTGGAACACCTGCGCGAGCTGCCGGGCTACAAGCAGGCGCTCGCCGGCGATGCCACCGATCCCTTGCAGCTGATTCTCTTCGGCGGCTGGCTCGATCTGATTCGTCATGCACCCTATGTCACTGCGGCGCTGACTCCGGAAGGCGCGGGGCTGTCGCTGTCCGTCCGTTCTCCGCGCGGCCAGGCCGAGATGCCTGCCGCCCTGAGCGCGATGCACCTGCCCGCCGCGCGCGACGGTTCGCTGCCCTTGCTGGAGCCCAAGGGCGTGCTGTTCAGCACCAGCTACGTGCTCGACCTGGCCCAGTTCTGGGAACAGCGTGCCAAGCTGCTGAACGCCAAGCAGGTGCAAGACCTGGAGGAAGGCGAGAAGCAGGCCGCCAAGGTACTGGCGGGCATCAAGCTCGGCAAGATTCTCAGCCAGGCCGGGCCGCACCAGCGGTTCGTGGCGGTCCATCAGCCGAAGGCCGGCTACCAGACGCAGCCGGGCACCAACATCCCGGCTATCGCCTTCGTGCAAAGCATGCGCGATCCCTACGGTTTCGCCCGCTCGCTGGAGACCATCATCCGCGCCGGCGTGCTGGCCAGCCGGGGTCAAACCGGACTGAAGCTCGCGGAGGAAAAGCACGGCGACCTGAAGCTGGTGGGCTTCCGCTTTCCGGAGGACAAGCCCTACGAAGGCGACACGAACAATCTGCGCTTCAACTTCAGCCCGTGTTTCGTGGCCGTCGGCGATCAGTTCGTGATGGCTTCGACCATCGAACTGGGCCGCGAGTTGATCGGCGTGCTGCAACAGGAAGCGAAGGCCCCAGCCCCGCGCAGCCCCGCGGCCTCGCGGCTGCGCTTCTACGCGGCCGGCGGCGCGGATTACTTGCAGTCCATTGAGGAGCAACTGTTGGCGGCGACGATTCTCGACCAGGCGCTGGCCCCGAAGGAAGCCCAGGAACAGGTCCGCAAACTGATCGACCTGGTGCGCCGCGCCGGCGCGCTGTCGCTCGACAACACTTACGAAGCGAAACAATTCCGCTTTGACATCAAGTACGCGAAATAATCACCAACGTTTAGCCGCGAGCCGCAGGCGAGCGCTGCGAGCGCTCGCCTGCGCCTCGCGGCTAAACCAAAAGGTTTGGAGTGGCCACAATGGCGAACGCAATCGACCCGCGCTGGGCCTGGCAGCCGTATCAGCCCTCAGCGCAGTCGCCCTGGGACTTGAAGAAGGTCGGCCATCTCTATCGCCGCGCCGCGTTCGGCGCGACGGCGGGCGAACTCGACGCTGCCCTGCAAGCCGGGCCGGAGAAGACCATCGACCTGCTCCT
>JAEUIF010001017.1 GCA_016795185.1 Planctomycetia bacterium
GCTGCGCGCCTACAGCTGCGCCGCCAGCTTCTCCGCTTCCGTCACCATGTCGCCGAGCAGTTGCAGGCCCAGTTCCCAGAAGCCGGGATCGGTCACATCGACGCCCAGCGGCGCCAGTAGCTTGTGGGGATAGTCCGAACCGCCCGACGAGAGCAGTTCCAAATAGCGGGGCACGAAGGCGGTCCCTTCTTGCTTGTACTTCTGCACCAGGGCCAGCACTAGCAGTTCACCGAACGAATAGGCGTAGCAGTAGAACGGCACGTGGATGAAGTGGCCGATGTACAGCCACCACCAGCCGTAGTCCGGCGTCAGCTGCACCACATTGCCGTGCATCGGCCCGTTGGCCGCCATCCAGAGTTCGTTGATCTGCTCGGTGGTCAGTTCGCCCTTGTCGGCGCGAGCCTTATGCAGCGCTTGCTCGAAGCGCGTCAGTACCACTTGCCGGAACACGGTGGCGAAGCCGTCCTCGATCTTGCTGCACAGCAGGGCCAACCGGGTGCGCGGCTCCGGGTAAAGCTCCAGCAGGCGATGAAAGGTCAGCATCTCACCAAACACGCTGGCGGTTTCGGCGGTGGTGAGCGGGGTATCGCACTGCAAGTAGCCAATCGGCCGCGAGAGGTACTGGTGCAGACCGTGCCCCAGTTCGTGGGCCAGGGTCATCACGTCGCGCAAGCGGTCCGTGTAGTTCATCAGGATGTACGGATGCACGCTCGGCACCGTGCTGCTGGAGAATGCGCCGCCCCGCTTCCCGGGCCGCAGTTCGGCGTCGATCCAGTGCTTCTCAAAGAACTCGCCGATCACAGCCCCTGCCTTCGGGCTGAACGCCGCATAGCTTTCCTGGACAATCTGCCGGCCGCGCGGCCAGTCGCAACTGGGCATGTCGGGGAACAGCGGCGCGTAGCGGTCGTAATCCTGCAACGGCTCCAGGCCGAGCAGCTTGCCCTTGAGGCGATAGTAACGCTGCACGGTGGGGTAGTGGCGCTCCGTCGCCGTCATCAGGGCTTCGACCACTTCCTGGGTGATCTCGTTGGCCAGGTGGCGCGGGGCCATCGGATTCGGGAATTTGCGCAGCTCGCAGTCGGCCTTGTGGTCGAGCACCAGGGTGTTGAAGACGTAGGTCAGCAGGCGGGCGTTCGCTTGCAGTCCCTTGGTCAGCCCGCTGGCCGCCGCCTTCCGTACCTCCCGGTCGGCGTCGTACAGCTTGGCCAGGATTTCCTGCTGGCTCAGCTGCTTCGTTGCCCCACCGTGCTCGAAGGGGAACTGCATGACGGAGACAGTCTCGTCGAACAGCCGGACGAAGGCCGACCGCCCCGTGACGGACTTCTCGTCGAGAATCTTCTCCTCCGGCTCGCTCAGGTAATGAGGACGCCAGAAGCGCTTCTGCTCCAGGAAGTGCCGGTATTTCTTCAGCTTTGGGTGGTCGATCAATTGCTGGGCCGGCGCGTCGGCCAGTTGCACCCATTCGAGGTCGAAGAAGATGAGGTGCTTGTTGATGACCGTGCGCTGCTCGCGCGTTTTGGCTAGCAGCGCTCCATGGCGCGGTTCATCGGTCTTGCCGGCGTGCAGCAGCCCGGCGAAGGCGGCGGGCCGATCCATCTGCTCGTACATGCTTTCGAGTTCGGTCAAGGCTGTCAACAGTTGCTCGGCGCTGGGTCCGGTTGGAGTATTGATCTGGCCGCGATAGGTCTGCTCGAAGGCACGAGCGCGCCGCAGACCGTCGCTCAGGTCAGCTTCGAGGCGGGCATCGTCGAGGCCGCGATACAAATCGTCCAGGTCCCAGCGAATTCCGGACGCGCTGCCAGCCGGCGCGCCAGTACCGTTGGTGGCGGTCGCGAAAGTTTGCATCGGGCTTGCTCCTTGCAAATGAGGCCAACGATCTCGGCCCGAGTTCGTTGATAAGGTCGGTCACAATGGTAAGCGTTGCGCGTATCGCAAGCGGCAGTCGCCAGCTGCGCAAGGCCGCCCTTTGCTTTCGTTGTATAGATGGGGCAGGGATGCGCTGCCGCCGCGAATCAGGTTGAAGCAATAAACTCTTCCAGCAGCGCAATAATGCCCATTGCAAGACATGCGAACTGGTCGGACAACTGGCCCCGAACCCAGGGGCGACTCGAAACTTCCGCTCGCCCCAAGGGTTTACCGTGCTGGGCGCAAGAGAAAAAAGCCGTTGCTGGCGATTCTTGGCCCTTCGGTCGGAAAAGTGATGTAGAGTAGGGTGACATTTTGTTGCCTGATTCCGGCCCCAACGCAGAACCAGCTTCGGCCTTGCCGATGGCTCTCCCATACTGGTGCAGTCAACGCTCTCCCCCTTTTCACGAGGATGCACGATGGCCGCCAACCGCTTAACTGCGTTCATCGACGGCTTGAAAGAACTTGGGTTGCTCGAACCGCAACAGCTTGCCGAACTGGCCCGCCTGCCGCAGGCCCAAGGCGAGGATCCCGCGCCGCTGACCCGCGAGTTGGTGCAGCGCGGCTGGCTGACGCCCTTCCAGGTCAATCAGCTGGCCAAGGGCAACGGCAAGGAACTGGTCGTGGGCCAGTACCGCCTGATGGACCGCATCGGCGAAGGCGGCATGGGCACCGTCTTCAAGGCGTACCACCCGACCATGGGCCGCGTGGTGGCGCTGAAGATCATCCGCAAGGAAAAGCTGGCGAGCAACGAAGCCTCGCGGCGCTTCCTCCAGGAAATCCAGGCGTCCGCGAAGCTGATCCATCCGAACCTCGTGATGGGCTTCGACGGTGGGCCGACCGGCACCTCGCACTATTTCGCGATGGAGTACGTGGACGGCATCGACCTCTCGAAGTTGGTCAAGCAGCAAGGGCCGCTGCCCATCGGCGACGCCGCCGACTACATTCGGCAGGCCGCGCTCGGTCTGGCGCACGCCCACCAGCAGGGGCTGGTGCATCGCGACATCAAGCCGGGCAACCTGCTCCTCGTGAAGAACGGCGCGCAGGCCGGCACGGTCAAGGTGCTGGACATGGGCCTGGCCCGGCTTAACAACCCCGATGAAACCAACGCCCTGACCAAGATGGGCGCGGTCATCGGCACCCCCGAATACCTGGCCCCCGAGCAAGCACGCAACGCGCACACGGTCGATGCCCGCGCCGACCTGTACAGCCTCGGGTGCAGTCTCTACTACCTGCTGGCGGGCATCGCCCCCTTCAAGGGCGGCAACGTGCCCGAAGTGCTGCTGAAGCACCAGACCGATGAGCCAGTCCCGGTTGAAACCCACCGGCCCGAAGTGCCGCCGCAGCTCTGGCTGGTCGTCAAGAAACTGCTGGCGAAGAAGCCGGAAGACCGCTATCAGTCCGCCGCCGATCTGGCGACGGCACTGGTGCCGTTCTCGCGTAAGGGTAACCAGGCGATTCCGGTCCTGACGCAGACGGGCAAGTTGCCGACGGCCATCCAGGTGCCGGCGGCGGGCCGCCCAACGATGCCCAGCGGCGCGGGCGCTTTTGCCACGATCGGCGAAGAACTGGCGGGCGACGTGGTCCGCCGTCGGACGGCCCGCAAGCAAAAGCGCAAGCTGGTCACCTTCGGCTTGGCGGGCTTGCTGCTCGCGGCCGGCGTGGGTGGCGCGCTGGCGTTCCTCCCCGAACTACAGCAACTGGCCGGCAAGGTGCAGTCGACCCTGACCGAACCGCAGCCGACCCAGGTCGCGGATGCAGGCAAGAACACGTCTCGCACGGTGGTGCCCGTCGATCCCAAAACGGACCCCGAACCAAAGACGGAGCCGGAACCGAAAACCGAACCTCAGCCCAAGACCGAGCCCGAACCCAAGGTCGAGCCGAAAGTCGAGCCCAAGGTTGAACCGAAGGTTGAGCCGAAGCCGCAACCGGAGCCTCAGCCCGAACCCAAGCCGGAACCGCCGAAGAAGCCCTCCATCCCCGCCGCCGCCCAGCAAGCGGAGATGGAGCGGAACATCCGCCAGCAATACCAGGCCGACTTCGCTCGTCGCAAGCCGCCGGAAGTGTCTGAGTTCGCCGGCAAGTTGCTCGTCGAAGCGACCCAGACCAAGGACGATCTGACCAAGAAGTACGTGCTCTACAGCCTGGCCCGCGAACAGGCGGTGAACGCCGCTGACCTCGACACGGCCATGCGCTCGACGGAGGAGATGGCCAAGGTCTACGATGCCAACGTCCTCGATCTAAAAGCGGAGACGCTGGAAAAGACCGTCAAGGCCCACAGCATCTCGGCGGCGATGAAGCCGGCGATCGAAAACGCCCTCGACCTGGCCGCCAGCGCGATGGAGGAAGACCGCTACGACGTGGCGGTGCGTGCCCTCGACGCCGCCCGGCTCGGTGCCGGCAAGGCCAATATCTCCACCGTCTACAGTCAGCTGGGCACCCGACTCCGCGAATTGCAGGAAATCCAGAAGGAGTACCAGGCCGCCAAGCCGTCGGCCGAGGTATTGCTCAAGGACGCCGAGGACGCGGGCGCCAGCGCCCGCTGGGGTCGCTTCCTGGCACTGTATCGCGGTTCCTGGAACCAGGGCCTGCCGTTGCTGGCGCAGAGCAACGACCCCAAGCTGAAGACGTTGGCCGAAAAGGACCTGGCCAAGCCGGCCGAGCCTGG
>JAEUIF010001024.1 GCA_016795185.1 Planctomycetia bacterium
CTCCAGCGCCAGCGCGGTGATCTGCGCCAGCGCTGCCAGCAGGTTGTGGTCCTCCGTGGTGTACGGCCCGGAATCCTTGGGGCCAAGCACCAGCAAGGCCAGCAGCTGGCCCTCGTGCATCAGGGCCTGGGCGATCTCGCCGCCGAGGAAACGCAACTGTCCCTGGCCGCCCTCGGCCACGCCCCACGGATCACGGCGCATAGTCAGCAAGGGAGCGCGCTGCAAGCTGTCGATCAGCGGGCAGCCCGACGCCAGCTCGCCCAGCGCCGGCGGCGTGCCCAGGGACTCCGCCAAGCGGTACAGCGGCGGTGTGCCTTCCCGCAAGTAGACCGCGCCGCGCGAGACACCGAGCAGTTCGCTGGCTGCTTGCAGCAGCCGCCGCGCCAGGGCCGGCGGATCGACGAGCTTTTGCAGCGTCTCGCCCATCTGTTGCAACGTGCGGTCCAGGCCCTTCTTTTCCTTGTGGAAGCGGCGGTCCAGGGCTTTTTTCAACCGGCTGCGCGCCAGGTCGAGCAGCACGGCCAGCACGACTGCCGCCAGGCTGAAGATCAGCGCGTTGCCCAGCGACGGCCCCGCCGCCCCCCGGCCGACCACCAGCATGGTGGCGAACACCACCGCGTAATAGACCAGCGCTGCCAGGAAGCTGATGAGGAAGTAGACCACGCCCGAACTCAGCAGCTGGTCCAGTTGCATGAGCCGGTAGCGCGTGATACTGACGGCGTAAGCAAACGTGAAGCAGGCCGAGGCGGCGAACATCGGCCAGGTGGCCGCGCCGCCGCCGAAGCGGTCGCGGTCAAAGATGGCCAGGTACAACGAATAGCCGATCGGCCCTAGTGCCAGCAGCGAGCCGGCCAGGATGCATTTCACCTGGTTGCGCGTCGTCGTGTCGGTCGCCGTCCACCAGCTGTGCATCAGGCAGCCGACGCTGGCGACGTACAGGGTGCCTGCGACTGCCAAATAGGCCATGATGAGTTCGAGCAGCGCCAGCAGCGCGCCCTGCACGTCGCCGTCAGCGCTCACGACCGCGCGGACGTAGAAGTAGCTAACGACCAGAGCGATCAGGAACCCAGCCGGCACGCCGTAGATGCCCAGCAGCGCTCCCAGCGGGTGGTCCTTCAGGAAGCGCTTCGGCTGCGGGAACAGCAGGTAGAAGTGCAGGTTCACGGCCGGCAACAGCACGCTGCTGACGATGAAGACCAGGGTCAGCACTGGCGACGACGTGATGCGCCACCAGTGGTAGCCGCCCATGAACGCGCCGACGGTGACGATCGACAGCACAAAGAACTGCGCTGCCGAGCGGTCGTGCGGCCGTTTCCAGAAGACGAAGAAGCTGACCAGGAACAGGCTGCCCTTCAGGCCGAACCACAACACCGAGGGTAGGGTCGATTCCGCCGCCGAGCGGTCCACCCGACACCAGACCTCGACGGGCTCGCCGGTATCCGAGCGCAGCTGGACCAGCACTTGCTCTTCGCCCTGCTGCGTCCGAAAGGTCGGTCCGCCATTGGCTGCCGACAGCGAATCGGTGTTGAAGCGACGCAGCGCTCGCAGGTAATCGGGCCAGGTGGCGATGGGAAATGGCCCGATCTGCTCCACGCGGTAGCCGTTGAGGTCGAGGTGCAGCGGCGCGCCGGCTGCGGTGTGCAGGTAGGGCGGGTCGGCACGGAGCACGTCGGTGGAGAAGATGCACGTCAGGCCGATGTCGGTCATCTTCCGACTGTGGACCAGCACGCTCACCAGGTAGGCGCTGACCAGGCCTGCGGCGACGATCAGCGCTGCCTTCTGCCATCGCGACGAACCTTCCGCGCCAACCGGAGCCGGAGCGGTCGGTTCGTCTTCGGTGGGTCGCCAGAAGGTGCGAAACCAGGGGGTCATTGTGGATTATCGTGCGCCGAAAGCCAGCGCCGAAAATCGGCGCTGCTGCTCAAAGCCTTGTTCTGCTTGCCTTTGCCACCGCGCAGCTGCGGCACCTCGGGTTGGCGTGCGCGGCATTTTGCCCATACGTTCGATGCGCTCAATCTACTGGGCGGACAGGCAACGGTCAACTATCTACCTCGTTTGCCTGAGACCGATCCTCGGATTCTCTCTGACATGAACGCGCAAACGCAATCGCTGTCAGCATTTTCATCCAAGGTTCGATGGTCGTCGGAAGGCAGGACCGAGCAGGTCGGGTCTTTTTGCCCAGATTGACCAGCTTTACAGTCGAGCGCTTTGCGAGTGACGATCAGCGCCGAAAATCGAGCGCCGCCCGTGAGATCGCTGCGCCGAAACCACCGCGACGGCGTTGGCGGACACGGACAACCAATACTCAAATCTATAATTAGATTCAATTTACGACTCGGAATCCTGGGATGCCCTGTCCTTTCATCGTTTCGTGCCATTTGGTACGAAGTATGCCAATAGATGGGACGACATCCTGCCACTTCAACCCTGGTTCAGCGCGGAGTGCGTACAGCGTGAAGGCTTCGACGGAATGGCTTGCCACCAGCGGCGCGGAGTTCAGCCCCGGTCTGGGTCGCTGGGGGTGTGCGCACCTCAAATACTACACCGCTGCTTACCGTGAGTGGGGGGAAGGTCCACCCCTGGTGTTGATCCCGGGGCTCGCGGGCGGGGTCGAGTTGCTCGGCCCGGTGGCACGCTGCCTGGCCCAGCACTTCCGGGTCATCAGCTACCAGCTGCGCGGCGAGGATGACTGCTTTGCCCTGCGCTGCCGGTTTGGCCTCGAAGACCTCGTGGACGACCTGGCCGAGTTTCTCGAATGGCACGGGCTGGAACGCCCCGCGCTGTTCGGCGTCTCGTTTGGCGGGGCGCTGGCGCTGGAATACGCCGCCCGGCACGCCAACCGCTTGAGCGGCCTGGCCGTGCAAGGCGCGGGTGCCTGGTTCGAGGGCGGCTTGATGCAGCGCATCGGCGGCATGGTGCTGGGCCGCTATCCCCTGCCCGCCGACAATCCCTTCGTCAACCAGTTCTTCAACCTCTTCTTCGGCCGCCGTCCCGAACCGGGACCGCTGTTCCAGTTCGTCACGCGGCATTGCTGGCAGACCGATCAGAGCGTCATGGCCCACCGCTTTCACATGGTCGAGGACTTCGATCTGCGCGGCCGGCTGGACCAGATCACCACGCCGACGCTGCTGCTCTCCGGCGAGCGCGACGTGCTGGTCTCGCAGCGCAGCCTGCAAGCGCTGGCCGCCGGTCTGCCCGACTCGCAGTTGCTCCAGCTGCCGGGAGCGGGCCACCTGGCCTTCGCCACCGAACCGCAGCGGGTCGCCGCGGCCGTCGCCAAGTTCCTGGCGGTCAACGACGAAGTCTCCACGCTGACGGAACCGGGCTGAGCGTCGCTCCACGACACGGTTGAAGGGTGGTCACTCTTGCGACCACCCTCCGTGCCAGGAAAAATCCGCCGGACACGGACGCGCGAAAACCCCAGGCGCAATGGTCCGCATAGCGGACCCTACAGCGTCCCGTAGGGTCCGCTGTGCGGACCGGTCCAGTCAATCGCGAACGGCTCCATTCGTGGATTGCACCTCAAGGCCCGCGGCTTACTTCCGTTGCAGAAACGCGCTCAGTTCCTCGTTGTCCATCTCGTGTCGCTTCCCCGGGCTGACGATCAGCCGGACGCGGTCGCGCGCTCCCGCTGCTTCGTAAATCTTCTGCAATTCCTGGAACGCGACCGGCACCGTCTCGTTGTACGACGCCGAGTAGTTGTTCTTGTCCGGTCGGTCCAGCTCGCCGAAGTGGACGACCAGCGGGCGCGGTGCGTTCAGGCCGGCGATGTCGGCCCGGTCCAGCCAGCGCAACACGCCCGGAATGCAGTGCGCCGGCGCGTTGTAGCAGCGGGCGAAGATCGGCGTGAAGGAACCGAACGTGCCGCTGGCGAAGATGCGCTCCACCCGGTTGCTGAACACCGGATAGATCAGCGCCAGGTCGCCGCCGTAGGAAAGTCCCGCCGTGTGCACGGTCTTGACGCGGTGCTGCTGGGCCAGCCATTCCTCCCAGCGCAGCAGGTCTTCCACGGTTTCACCGATCAGCGTCTTGCCGTGCAGGAACCCATCCGTGACCAGGGTGAATTGCCGGTCGTTGACGCGCTTCGCCTGCTGATTCCAGTAGTCGAGCCGAAAGCCCTCGCGGTCGGCGGCCAGGTCGGTCAGTACGCCGAAGCCGCGCAGCTCCGGGCAGAGCACCAGATGGCCGCCCTGGGCCAGCTTCAAGGCAAACTGGCGGTGATAGTCGTCGCGCAGGCCGATGCACGGCTCCACCTCGCCGTGGCCATGCAGGGCGATGACCGCGCTGCCCGCCTCGCTCGGCTTCTCCGGCACCAGCAAGTAGGCCGGGATCGACAGGTTCGCGTCGATCTCCATGACCAGCGCCTGAATGACCACGCCCTGATAAGTGGTCTTGCGCAGCTCCTTGACGGTCCCCGGCTTGACCGTACCTACCTGCAACAGTTCGGTCAGCTTCTCCTTGGCGCGGGACCGCCACGCGGCAAACTCCCCCTGATGCTTGCCGAACGCCAGTCGGCGCTCGCTGTCGGGCTGCACGAAGCTCCGCTTGACCTCGGACGGCTTGATGAGAAAGGCGGCATCGAGGTCTGGCTTGGCCGGCTCCTGACCTGGGAGGTGGAGCGCGCCCAGGACCAGCAGGGAAAGCACGAGCAGGCGTTTCATGATGGTAGTTCCTTGGCAATCGAAAGTGTTCCATTGAGGCCGGCAAGCCGCTCTTTACGCCGAAGGCGTTACACGCCACAGCCCAGGGTTGCCGGTACTCCGGCTACCCTGGGTTTCGACC
>JAEUIF010001344.1 GCA_016795185.1 Planctomycetia bacterium
GGCAACAGCGGGCTCACGCCCGCCGCTCGCCTCGGACGAAGCAACGGGCGCACACCCGCCGCTCGCCGCGCCCGTGTTCATGAACCGCGCCCAGTGTCTGGAATTCGCCCGTGGTTCTATTGGCGCGGTCCTCGGCCCGGAGTTCGCCGAGATCGATACCTGCCCCACGCGCGTGCGTTTGCCGGATGAGCCGCTGATGCTGGTGGATCGCATCGTCTCGGTGTCCGGCGAACCACGCTCGCTGACCTCGGGGCAGGTCGTCACCGAGCACGATGTTCTGCACGACGGCTGGTATCTGGACGGTGGGCGGATTCCAACTTGCATTGCGGTGGAAGCCGGCCAGGCCGACCTGTTCCTGTCCGGCTACCTGGGCATCGACTTCCACACGCGCGGCCTGGCGGTGTACCGGCTGCTGGATGCGGTGGTCACGTTTCACGATGAGCTGCCCGCGCCGGGGCAGGTGATCCATTACGACATCCACATCGACAGCTTCTTCCGCCAGGGCGAGACCATTCTGTTCCGCTTCCGGTTCGAGGGCACCGTGGACGGCCGTCCCCTGCTGAGCATGAAGGACGGTTGCGCGGGCTTCTTCAGCGAGGCCGAGCTAGCCGCCGGCAAGGGCCTGGTGCAGACCGAGTTCCAGAAGCAGGCGCGACCGGGCAAGCGGCCCGCCGACTGGCAGCAACTGGTGCCATTGGCGGTCGAACGTTATGACGAACGGCAAGTGGATGCGTTGCGGCGGGGCGACCTGGCGGGGTGTTTCGGGCCGGAGTTTGGCGCGCTAAACCGCAAACGGTCCTGGATGAGATTACCCGACGACCGCATGCGGCTGGTGCATCGCGTCGTCGAGTTAAATCCGACCGGCGGGCGTTTCGGACTCGGCGTCATCCGTGCCGAGGCGGACATTCATCCGGACGATTGGTTCCTGACCTGCCATTTCGTCGATGACCAGGTAATGCCCGGCACCCTGATGTATGAGTGCTGCCTGCACACCTTCCGCATTTTCCTGATGCGCCTGGGCTGGGTTGGCGCGCACGATGAAGTCGTCTGCGAACCCGTGCCCGGCGTCGCCAGCCGGCTAAAGTGCCGGGGGCAGGTGACCGCGACGACGCGCATCGTCACCTACGAAGTCGTCGTCAAGGAACTCGGCTACCGGCCCGAACCGTACGCGCTGGCGGATGCCATCATGTATGCGGACGGCAAGCCGATTGTCGAGATTGGCGACATGTCGGTGCGCTTTATGGGACTGACGCTGGAGAAATTGCAGCAGACCTGGCGCGCGGCGGACGATTCCGTGATACGAGCGGGGGGCGTTAGCCCCCCGAGTGCATCGCCCCCCGCTCGCTCGGCCATTTTTAGCCGCGAGCAGATTCTGGCCTTCGCCATCGGCAACCCTTCGGAGTGCTTTGGCGAATCGTACCGCGTCTTCGACCGCGAACGCTTTTTGGCCCGGCTGCCCGGCCCGCCGTATGCGTTTCTCGACCGCGTCACCCGCGCCGACGTGGATCCATTTCAATTGAAGGCAGGCGGCGTCATCGAGGCGGAATACGACGTGCCGCCGGGCGAGTGGTACTTCGCGGCCAACCGTCAGCCGGTGATGCCGTTCGCCGTGTTGCTCGAAATCGCCTTGCAACCGTGCGGCTTTCTCGCGGCTTACCTGGGTGCCGCGAAGACCAGTGCCGACGACCTCTGCTTCCGCAACCTCGGCGGCAAGGCGGTGCAACTGCGCGAGGTGCCGCCCGACGTCGGCACGCTGACGACCACCGTGAAGGCGACGCGCGTCTCGCATTCGGCCGGCATGATTATTCTGAACTTCGATCTCTCGGTGCGCTGCGCGGCGGGCACCGTCTACGAAGGCGATACCTATTTCGGCTTCTTCTCACGCGAATCGCTGGCCCAGCAGGTTGGCGTTCGGGAGGCCAAGACCTTTGCGGCGCCGGCGGGCGGAACGAGTTTCTCGTATCCGCAGACGGCCCCCTTCCCGGATCGCCAGATGTGCATGATGGACCGCGTCGATTCCTGGCAACCGACCGGCGGGCCGCACGGCCTGGGACTGATTCAGGGCAGCAAGACCGTGGACCCCGACGAATGGTTCTTCAAGGCCCACTTTTATCAAGACCCGGTGTGGCCCGGTTCGCTGGGGCTGGAAGCCTTCCTTCAGCTTCTTAAAATAGCCGCTGGCGAACGCTGGGGCGCTGACCCGCGCACGGTCTTTTCCGGACTGACGCTGGGCAAGCCCCATGCGTGGATTTATCGTGGACAGGTCTTGCCGACCAACCGTCAGGTGGTCGTGCAGGCCGCCATCCAGTCCGTGGATGACGAACGCCGGCGGCTGGTGGCCGACGGTTTCCTGCTGGTGGACGACAAGGTCATCTACCAGATGAACGACTTCACGCTGAGCATCGGTTCCGATATGCCCT
>JAEUIF010001123.1 GCA_016795185.1 Planctomycetia bacterium
AATCAGCCGCGCCTGCTGCGAGTTGACCGTCCACGCGCGCCAGGGATGGCAGCACGGTCGGCTGCCCCGCGGTGCTTTCGGGTGCGATGGCGAACACGGTCAACAGCGCCTGATCGTTGCCCAGCGTCTGGCTGCTGTTGTTGCGCTCGTCGAGTTCGACGACCGAGTTGTCCGCATCGAGGGCCAGGCCGACGAAGAAGCGCCCCGCCTCCGGGAATCGGCCCGCGCCGTCGGCTGGTAGTCGTAGCTGAAGCGAACCGTTGCTGGCGGTCCCCGCGGCCAGACCGCCCACCGAGAAGCTGCCGAGTAACATGTCGGTGGCATCAATGCGATTGTCAGCTGATAGCCGCACGTCCACGCGAAACGGGCCGGCGTCGCTGCCGCCGCGATTCTCCAGCAGGTAATCGACGATGATCGTTTCGCCCCAGACGGCCGGTTCGCGAATCGCGCACGAAGTACCGACCAGGTCCGGCAACAGCGGCGCGAGGTCGCGCGTCAGGTGCAGCGTGAAGCCGCCCGTGGTCGTGCCCAGCGCGCCGCTCTGAGCGAGCGTCGGGTCGTATTCCCGGTTGCCGGACGACGACACGCCGACGTAGAAGGTGCCAGTCGTCGCCGCCTGGAACGTGAGCCGTGCATCCTTGCCGACCAGGTTGTCGTTGCTGGCAAGGCATCGCCCACTGGCATCGAAGACGCGCAGCACGCCATCGAGCGCGCTGGCCGGGGCTTGCGTATCAATGGCGGCCGTGATGGTCTCGCCGGCCTGCAAGTCCAGCGCGTACAGCAACACGTCGCGGCCCGTCGCGAGATGGCCGGACAGCGAGACGATGCCACTCGGCCCGAACGGCACCGGCAGCGCGGTGGCCAGCCGGTCGGCCGCAAAGTTCGTCGGATCGGGCGTGACCTGGATCGCGGTCTGTTCCCACGAGAAGCCGTCCGTGGTGGTGAAGCCAACGCGCTGCGCGCTCTGGCTGAACAGAGAGACGACGAAGGTATGCCGGCCCTGGTCGCCGACCGTGAAGGTGTACGGTGGGGGCAGCTGGGCCAGCGGATCGCTGCTGGTAAACGCGATCGTCCCGACATAGTCGGTGACGGTATTCCCGCCGGCATCGACGGCGCGGACAGCGATCTCGCCCAGTTGCCCCACAGACAGCCGCGCCGGCATGCCCACCACTTCCAGCCCGACCACCGGCCCCGGCAACACCGCAACGGTCGCGCTCGCCATCAACCACTGCTCACCCAGGCCCATCACATTGACGGTCGCCTGGCCTGCCTGGTTCAGCCGTGCGCTGAAGGTGTGCCGGCCCTGGTCCGTCTCGGTGAAAGTGTAGGAGTCTGGCAGTTCCGCGCGGGAAGTCTCAGAGGTGAACATCACGAAGCCGAGGAAATCCGGGACCACGCGGCCCAGGGCATCCACGATCGAAACCGTAAACTCGAACGTCTCGCCCGCGCGCACTTGCGACGGCAACGCGAACTCGATGCGTTCCGCGGGCATCCCCGCTACGGTCACGGTCAGACTGCCCGTCAAGCCGTGGGCATCAGTGACGGTCAGCGTGTGCGTGCCTGCGGTCGCGAACGTGATCTCGAAGGTACGTGCGCCGCCATCCGCCGGCGAAAGTTCCAGTTCGGCCGGCAACTGGGCGTCGGGGGCGTCGCCGGTGAGCCAGACGGTGCCGGCGTAGTTCGCGTCGATGTTGCCAAACAGGTCCTGGGCCGACAGACCAAACAGCGCGGGCTGGCCGACCTGCACGGTCCCTACACTCTGGACGTTGAAGCGCGTCGCCGGCAAGGCCGCCACGACGACCGTCGCGCTGGCTTGCAGGAATACCGCGTCTACGCCGAAGCTCGCGGAGACCTGCTGCCAACCCGCGACTTGCAGCACCAGGCCCTCGAAGGTATGCATGCCCTGGTCGGCGGCCGTGAAGGTGTAAGGCTGCGCGGGGAACGCCAGCCAGTCGCTCGAACTGATCCACACGGTGCCGGTGAAATCCGTCGCAGGCTGGCCGAAGCGGTCCAGCAACGTCACCGTCAGGGCGAATGTTTCGCCCGCCTCCACCTGATTCGGCGCGACGATGCTCAGCTGGGTCGGCAGGGGCGGCCCAACGTCCAGGTGCAGCGCGGCCGTCAAGCCGTTGGTATCGCTAATGGTGATCGTCTGCGCGCCCGTGGTGGCGAAGACAACCTCGACGTACTGCACGCCGCCATGCTCCGGCCCGAACGTGACGCTGACGGGCAAGGTCGCCGGCGCATCGCTGCTGGTGATCGTCACCGTGCCGGTGTAGTTGAAGTCGAAGTTGCCGAAAGCGTCGAGTCCCGCGACGCGCAGCGAGAAAGGTTGCTCGGCGTAAGCCGACGGGACGCCGAAATGGTCCAGGCTCAGCCGCACGGTCGGCCCCGGTTGGACGAGCACCGAGGCCGTCGTTTGCAGTGTCTCGACGCCAGCCTCGACGGTGAACAGGTACAGATACTGGTTGCCGGCGACCGTGAGCGGCGCGATGTCGAGGACGCGCGCCCCCTGGTCTGCCACGCTGAAGTTGACGGTAGCCAGCGGCTCGGCCCAGGGATCGGATGTGCGCAGGACCACGCTGCCCGCGAAATCGGTGACGAGCTGGCCGAGAGCGTTGCGGATCGAAATTTCGACCGCGAACGGCTCGCCTGCCCGTACCGCGCTGACGGGCCGGACGGCGAACTGCGGGACCGAGAGCAAGGAGACGGAATCGCCCTCCTCGTGGGCGACGACGATGGCCAGCTGGTTGCCGAAGGTCAGCGGCAAGGTCGCCAGCGCCGTCGGCTGCTGGCCCACGCTCGCGACTTCCTCTAGTTGCAGGCTGCCGTCGGTCTGCACGCTAAACCGGCGGACGGTGTGGTCGGCGGCGTCGGCCACCAGCAGCAGCGAACCCGTGTACGAACTCACGAGCGCCAGCGCGCGCGGTTCGCCACCGACGACATGGTCCACCTTCTCGTTGAGCGTGCCGTTCCAGTTGCCAGCCAGCACGCTGACCGTGCCGTCGTCGGCGTTGGCGACCGCAATGCCCACCCCGCTGCCGCCGAAGTAGCCCGCCGCCAGCGCCTGCGGGTTGCGGCCCACCTGATAGGTTCCGGAAGCAAACAGGTTGCCCATGAAATCGGCCTGCAACACCGTGATGGTGTTGTCACCCGCGTTCGCCACCACCAGCGACGGCTGGTTCATCCAGGTCAACAGGATACTACTCGGCGCGCTGCCCACCGTGTAGGACCGTGCGGACTGAAACGTCCCATTCGCGTTGCCGAGCAGCACGCTGACTGTGTCGTCGCCCGCGTTGGCGACGGCAATGTCGAAGCAGCCGTCCCAGTTCAGATCGCCGAGCGCCACCGCGCCGGGTGCCTGACCGACGGCATAGTGCACCGCGTCCTGAAAGGTGCCGTCGCCGTTTTCCCAGAGCACGCTGACGGAGTTCGCGCCGGCGTTGGCCGTCACCAGGACGGCGCGGCCCGTCAAGTTGCTGACGGCGGCAGCAATGGCATGGGGAGCTTCACCGACCGCGTAGGCGACGGGTGCTTGAAACGTACCGTCGGCGTTGCCGCGCACGACGCTCACGCGGTTGTCGGCCATATGGGTCACCGCCAGCGCGCTTGGTCCCGAAAGGTCTTGCTGCCAGGTTGCCACCGCGCCGGGCGACGGACCGACCGCGAGGTCCACGGCCGGCAGATAGCTCGGGCAGTCGCGGCTTTCCAGCAGTTCCAGGCCTGGGCGAAAGGCTGGAGGCTTCGGGCGGCGGGGCGGGCAGGCCGAACGGCGGACAGCAGGCTTGAAGCGGGACAACATTCCAGCATCCTTTTTGGAATCAGGCGACAGAACGGGGCGGGCGGCCGGTCACTCAGCGGGGCGCTGGCTCGCCTGGAGGGCGCGGATAGCGGTCGGCCAGTTGCACGTAAGCGGCGGTTCTGCGGATCGAACTCAAAGCCGGGTCGGGGTGGACCGTGTGCCACCAGAAGGTGGGCTGCTGGTCGCGCGGTACCGTGGCCAGCGCCTCGCGCAGCAGCGCTGCCGCCCGGTCCTGGTAGCGCAGCCGGAGTTCGCGCGCTCCGGCGGCCCCCGCGCGTTCTTCGAGTTCGGCGCGCGGTACGGCCACAGCGTAGACCCGCGCCGCGTTGTAATGGAAGCGGGCTTCCGGGCTCGGTTCGAGCTTCAAGGCTTCCTCGACATCTCGCACGGCGGCCCGATGCTCGCCGACCTTCACCCGGCAATAGGCCCGGCCGAGCAGGGCGTCGGCGTGCCGCGGCTGTTCGCGCAGCACCGCCTCGAAGTCGCGTTGCGCCAGAGTCGCCGCTTCCAGCACCACGTAGGCCCAGGCGCGCCGCAGGCGGGTCGCGCCGTCGTCGGGGGTCAGTTCCAGCGCCCGGCTGTAGTCCTCGATTGCTTCCGGCAGGCGGCCCACCTTGCTGTGAGCGAGAGCACGGGCCGCATAGGCCGGTGCTACCGGGCGGCGCAGCTCGATGTCACGCGCGAAGTAGCGATCCAGCGAGGCAATCGCCCCGTCGAAGCGTTCCAGGCGCAGCAGAGCCTCGGCCCGCAAGCGATGGGCCTGCGGTTGGTCCGGCGAAATTTCGAGCACGCAGTCCAGGACCGCCGCTGCTTTCTCGGGCTGTTGTGCCAGCAGCAGGCGCGCTTGCTGGCAGCGGTCCTCCAGCACGCGCGGTGCGCGCGGGCCATCGGGATCGAGCCGCGCGGCACGGTCCAGGTCATGCAGGGCCGCATCCGTGTCGCCGCGTGCCTGGTGCAGCCGGGCCCGATGTCGGTGAATGCCGGCGGCGGACTCGGGCGGCGTCAGGGTCGCGGCTCGGTCCAGCAGGGCCAGCGCGGCGTCCCATTCCTGTCGTTCGTAGCGGGCTTGCGCCAGATTGACATAGGCCGGCAACTCCTGTGGCCTCAATGCCAGGGCCTCTCGCAGATCAGCGATCGCACCGTCGTGCTGCTGATTCAACAGTCGGGCCAGGCCCCGATTGACCAGCAGGCCATAGCGGATGGTATCGTTGGGCCGCTGCTGCAACGACTTTTCGACCAGGGCAAAGTCTGCTTCGGCCGCCTGAAACTCACGCCGTTCGCCGTGCGCGTAGCCGCGCAGCAGACGGGGCCAGGGTTGGTCGGGTTGCTGTTCCAGGCAGTTGCTGAGCCGGGCGATGGCCATGCCCAGGTAGTGGCCGCGGTCGACTTCCTTCAGTCCCACGCGGGCCTTCAGGTAGCACTGGGCCAGCGCGAACTGTGCTCCGAAGTCGTTGCCTCGGAGGGCCAGCGCGCTCTCGAAATCGCGCATCGCTTCGGGCAGCCAGTGGTCCTGGTAGTGCTCCTGCCCGCGCAGGAAAAACTCAAAGAAGTGCTGCGGCTCGGCTGGCGCCGTTGTGACTGACGGCGCGGGGCGGCCCAGTTGCTTCAGCCAGCGGGCCTGGCAGCGCGGGTAGAAGCTTGCCGACGGATAGAGCCTTGCCGCCCGGTCCAGCAAGCATAGTGCACGCTCGGTGTCCGGGCGGCGGGCTCCCGCAGCCAGGCGCGTGGCCAGGTGCAGCAGGAGTTGGCAGCAGCTTTCGCGGATTTCGTCTTTCTCGGCCGCGCTGTAGTGTGCGCTGTCGAGCGAAAGCCCGCGATTCTCCTCCAGTTCGAGTCCGAAGAGCCGCAGACCGCGTGCGGCCAGTGCTTCCAGTTCGCGGCGCGGATCGTCGCCGGCCTGCGGGCTGCTGGTCAACGTGGCGACCAGGGCCTCGTCGCGCAGCCGTCGGATTTCGTGCAAGCGTTTCTGATCGGTCAGGCGCTGCCCGGCCTGGCCACGCAGCGCTGCGGCGCGCTCGCGCAACTCGTGCAAACGCGGCTCGGCCGGAAACCGCAGCAGCGGCGCTTCGAGTCCGGTCGGCGCTTCAGCCGACAGCAAGGATTCCGCATCGGCCCAGCGACCGGCGTTCACTGCTGCTTCCGCCTTTTGCAGCAGCAGTTCCCCGGCGGCGACGGCGGTCTGGCGTTCCTGGCTCCGCAGTGCGCTTTCGAGCCGAACGATGTGAAACAGCACCAGTACGGCACAGACGGCCAGGCCAGTCAGTCCGGCGGCGGCGCTGCGCGGATGCCGCTTGCACCACTTCCAGACGGTTTCCAGGGCGGAAGCCGGCCGTGCCCGGATGGGCTGCCCGCGCAGAAAGCGCTGTAGATCGTCCGCCAGTGCGGTGGCGCTAGCGTAGCGCTGGCGCGCGTCCTTGTGCAAACACTTCAAGCAAATCGTTTCCAGGTCGCGGGCCAGCCGGGGCCGCAACCGCGACGGCGGCAACGGCTCCTGCGAGCGCACCTGGTCGAGCGTTTCCAGCACGGTGCTGCCGCGAAACGGCGGGCGGCCCGTCAGCAGCTCATAGCACACCGCTCCGAGCGCGTAGACGTCGGCGGCCGGGCCGACGGTGCGCGCCTGGCCGTGGGCCTGCTCGGGCGCCATGTAGCTGGGCGTGCCGAGAATGGCGCCGCTGCCGGTCTGGCCCGAATCGACCGCCAGTTGCTTGGCCAGTCCGAAGTCGGCGATGCGCGGCGTCACGTCGTCCAGCGTGCCCATGACTCCGGTCGGCGCGTGCAGCAGGATGTTGCCAGGCTTCAAGTCGCGGTGAACGATGCCATGTTCGTGCGCCGCCTGGATGGCCCGTGCCAGCGTGGCGATGAAGCGGGCCGTGGCGGCTTCACCCTGCGGCACGCCGCGCGTGAATTCGTCGAGTCGCCCGCCGGCGACCAGTTCCAATGCGAAGAAGGGCCGCCCCGCATGCTCGCCGACCGCGTAAATCTGCACGATGTTCGGGTGCTGCAAACGCGCGACGGTCAGAGCCTCGGCGCGGAAGCGGGCGTACTCCTCCGCGCCGGAAGCGTCGTCGTCGCGGATCATTTTGAGGGCCACGAGCCGGTCGAGCCCGATCTGCCGGG
>JAEUIF010001127.1 GCA_016795185.1 Planctomycetia bacterium
GTTTCAACAGCGGGCTCACGCCCGCCGCTCGCCTAAACAGAGACGGTGGCCAGCAATCACGGTTCCGGAATCCGCAGCACCATGCCCGGCGTCAGCGCGTCGGATTGAGCCAGCGTTTCCGCGTTCGCCTGGCGGATGCTCTCGTCCCGATCACCGTCCCCGTAATAGCGCTCGGCCAGCCCAGTCAAGGTGTCGCCTTCCACGACGACATGCTCGCGCTCGGCTTCGGGCGTGTAGCGCGACGCCACCCGGCCGCGCGTGGGCCGGTACTGCCCGCGTCCGGGATTGGCGCCGGCGGACTGCACCGCAGCGCCGGTAGCGGGCGTTCCCGGTGCGGGGCTGGCGTCCTTCTTGTAGAACACCACCCCGATGGCGATGACCAGGCCGACGCCGACGACCAGCCCGAGTTTGGCATCGTTGGGCATGACCACTACCTCCAGCGCGTCTCTGGACCGTCCCCGCGGGAGCGACTGTCGGCCGTGCCGCGCCCTGAAGGCACTTGGCCGGGGCAGCCCTCCTTGCAAGTATCCCCCAAAGGGGCGGGCATGCTGGCAGCGACTGTGAAAAATCGCGCGATTGTCGGTCGGCCAGTCCGGAAAGTTCAGCGAATTCCGCATTCCATTCCTGGCAGGCCGCCCGCCGTGACGATGTCGCGCCCTGTAGGGATTGCGCGGGCGCTGCGAACCGCGTTATGTTGGGCACGGCCGACCGCCTGAAGCGGTGAAGGCGCGCCTCCGGCCTGGAGATGTCCCGATGGCAGAATCGAACTACCAGCCAGCGGATCGCCGGCCAATCGCGGCGCGCGAGACGCGCTGGGCCAACCGCACTGCCGACTGGCTGGCGCGGCGCGGCGCTTCCGCCAACTTTATCTCGGTGCTCGGCTTGCTGGCGGGCTGCGCGGCGGGCGCCTGCCTGGCGGCCACGAACCAGCTGGACGATTGGCCGCAACGGGCCGCCTGGCTGGTCGGCGCGCTGTGCGTCCAGCTGCGACTGGTGGCGAATTTGCTCGATGGCATGGTGGCGCTGGCGAGCGGTCAGGCGTCGCGCATCGGCGAACTGTTCAACGATGTGCCGGATCGCTTTGCCGATGCGGCCATCTGCATCGGCCTGGGCTACTCTGCCGGCGGACGACCCGATCTCGGCTACCTGGCAGCCTGCGCCGCGCTGCTGACTGCTTACGTCCGCGTGCTGGGCAAGGCAGCTGGCGCGGGGTCTGACTTCAGCGGGCCGATGGCCAAGCAGCAACGCATGTTCCTGGTGACTGTCACCGGTGTCTTCCTGGGACTGACGCCGACGGACTGGCAAACGGCCGTGCCGTTGCCGGCGCTGGTGCTGGGAGTGATTGCGGTGGGCAGCTTGTTGACAGCATTGCGCCGCCTGCTGCGCATCGGGCGGACATTGCAGAGCACTGGCAGCTGATGCAGTGCGTCAGGGGGTCAGGGCGGGGTCAGTCGGCGCGGGGGCGGGCGCGGACGTCGGCTTTTCCAGCAGGCGCGAGGCGACGTAGAACGGCACGCCGAGCAGCAGCAGTGCCAGCCCCGCCAGGGCCTGTTCCTGGGCATACGCGATGCTGCCATAGAGCATGTAGCCGGACCAGGCGCAGAAGATCAAGGGCAGCAC
>JAEUIF010001193.1 GCA_016795185.1 Planctomycetia bacterium
CTCCGAGGGCGTGCGCGCGACAGGCCACTGGCCGGGAGTGGAGTCATTGCGGGGTGCCGCACGCCCTCGGAGTACCGAGGGACGTGCCACCCAGGAAGCCCACCCTCCTTCCCCCGCAACCACCCTACTGCCACGCTCCGCCGGCTGCTAAAATTTCCGCATGGCAGCCAAATTTGAAATCAGCAGCAAATTCCAACCGGCGGGCGACCAGCCGAAGGCCATCGAGCAACTGGTGCAGGGCTTCCGCGACGGACGGCCCACCCAGACGCTGATGGGCGCGACCGGCACCGGCAAGACCTTTACCGCCGCCCATGTCATCGCTCAGCTGGGCAAGCCGGCCCTCGTGCTGTCCCACAACAAGACGCTGGCCGCGCAGCTCTACAAGGAGTTTCGCGGTTTCTTTCCGCGCAACGCCGTCCACTACTTCATCAGTTACTACGACTACTACCAACCGGAAGCGTACATCCCGCAGCGCGACATCTACATCGAGAAAGACGCCCTCATCAACGAGAACATCGACCGGCTGCGGCTGGCGGCGACCGGCGCTCTCGTCAGCCGGGAAGATGTCATCATCGTCGCCAGCGTGTCGTGCATCTATGGCTTGGGGTCGCCCAGCGACTACAAGCGCATGATGGTGCATCTGCCCAAGGGCGCGACCGTCGAGCGCGACCAGCTGTTGTTGCGGTTCGTGGACATTCAGTACCAGCGCAACGACGTGGCCTTCGAGCGCGGCAAGTTCCGGGTGCGCGGCGATGTGATCGAGGTCTGGCCGGCGTCCGAGGAGTTCGCTTTTCGCATCGAGCTGTTCGGCGACACCGTGGACGCCCTGGCCATCATCAATCCGACGACCGGCGAAACTCTGAAGGAACTCGAAGAGCTGTACGTCTACCCGGCCAAACACTTCGTCACGCCGGAAGACCGCATCAAATCCGCCGTCGAAGGCATTCGCGGCGAGCTGGAAGAGCGCCTGAAGGTGCTGCGCGAGCAGGGCAAGCTGCTCGAAGCCCAGCGACTGGCGGCGCGCACCCGCTTCGACATGGAAATGCTCCTGGAAGTGGGCCATTGCCCCGGCGTGGAAAATTATGCCCGCTGGTTTTCGGGCCGCAAGACCGGCGAGCCGCCTTACACGCTGATCGACTTCTTCCCCGACGATTTCCTGATGGTCGTCGATGAATCGCACGTGACCTTGCCCCAGGTGCGCGGCATGTTCGCGGGCGACCATAGCCGGAAGGTGACGCTGGTCGAGCACGGCTTCCGGCTGCCCAGCGCGCTGGACAACCGCCCCTGGCGCTTCGACGAATGGGAGAAGCGCGTCAAGCAGGCGTTGTTCATGTCGGCCACGCCGGCGGCCTACGAACTCGAGCGCACCGGCGGCGAGGTCGTCGAGCAGGTGATCCGGCCGACGGGCCTGGTCGATCCGCTGGTCCACGTCAAGCCGGCGCGCGGCCAGGTGCCCGACCTGGTCGAGCAGATCAAGGGCCGTGCCGCCAAGCAGGAGCGCGTGCTGGCGACCACGCTGACCAAGCGGCTGGCGGAAGACCTGGCCAACTACTTCCGCGAGGCGGGCCTGCGCGGCAAATGGCTGCACAGCGAACTCGACGCCTTCGAGCGTGTCCAGATTTTGCGGGAGCTGCGCGAAGGCGGGTTCGACGTGCTGGTCGGCGTCAACTTGCTGCGCGAGGGCCTGGACCTACCGGAAGTCTCGCTGGTGGCGATCCTCGACGCCGACAAGGAGGGCTTCCTGCGCAGCGAGACGTCACTGATTCAGACCATCGGCCGCGCCGCCCGCAACGTCAACGCCGAGGTGATTCTCTACGCCGACAAGGTGACGGAATCGATGCGCCGGGCCATTGACGAGACGCAGCGCCGCCGGCAGTTGCAACTCGACTACAACGCGCAGCACGGCATCACGCCGGAAACCGTCCGCAGTGCCATCTCGGCGGGCATCGAGGACGAGATCGCGGCCCACAAGTTCGTGCAGGAAGCGGCGGGCCTGAAGGCGGACAACTACGTGACCGAGGAGTACCTCGAAGAGCTGCACGGCGAGATGCTGGCGGCAGCGGCCAACCTGGAGTTCGAGCGGGCAGCACAACTGCGCGACAAGATCGCGCAGCTCAAAGGTCAGCCGACGATGGCGCCGCAAGGGAAGAAACCGCGCCGTCGGAAACGATAAGCATTATTCCAGCAGCACCGTCAGGTATTCAGACCGGGAGGAGTATGTTACCACTCAACCCTTTTGGTATTCCGGATGTGCCCGATCCCGACGGCCAGGACGTGCAAGCCTTTGCGGCTCAGGTCGAACTACCGGGCGACGATGACTGTATGGACACCGAACCGTGGTCACTCAGCAGGTCTGCCGATGACCCCGGAACACTGGACGGAGATTGGGAAAGTCGTTGGTACCATGGGCCGCAGGCATGGAACTGGGAGTACGGTGTGGCACTTTTGCAAAGTGTCAAGGACCGCATTTACGTGCTGTTCGCGGACGAGCGCAGGGATTACCTGATCGACCTGCGCCGTCAGGGGAATGACCTATTGGTCGGCCGCTACGTGAACGTTGGAAATCCCGAAGACTCGGGTCCGTGGGCAGGCCGGATTGAGGGGCCCGAACGGATCGTCGGCCGCTGGGCGCATGGAAGATGGGACTTTGCGCGGAAGGTTGTGCATGAGACTGCCAGTCAAAGAAAACTCCGGGATAAGCTGAGCGGCTTGCAGCGTCATGCGTGGGTGCCGATCGTTCGGGTAGGCGATGGCGATGCCACCGCGTCCAAGTTCTCCGGCGTGCCCTGGCTGGGCCCGCACGAGGCCTGGCCACTCTGTCCTCATTGCCGACAACCGTTGCAGTTGCTGCTGCAACTAAACAGCAAGACTTTGCCTCCAGAGCTTGACAGCCCATTCGGCACCGGCTTGCTGCAAGTGTTTTTCTGCACGAACAAGGATGCTCGGTGCGAAGAACAGCTAGTGACTCAACTCCCCTTCTCCCCAGGCCACTACTTGCGCCTTGTTGAGCCGACAGGCACGGCACGCCTGTTGAAACCGCCCCGATTGACGGGCCGGGCATGGAATCTGGGGTTTGCGATCCGGCCGACAGTTGGTGATGGCTACTACCAGACGCGGCTGATTACAGGCTGGAAGAAGGTCATGGACTACCCAAATGACGACGAATGTAAGCTGCAAGGCATAACGTTCGATGCGAATGATGACACCGATTTCCACTATCCGCTTTCTGGCGATAAGCTGGCGGGCTGGCCCTTCTGGATCCAACAGGTCGGGTACCCGAGGTGTCGGCGTTGCGGCCGGCAAATGCATTTCGTTTTTCAGATCGGCTCGGGCTGGAATCTGCCGGACCTGTTCGGCGATTGTGGCCGTGGATTTATCACGCAATGTCCGGACCACAAGGACGAACTTGCCTTCCAATGGGATTCCTGAACTCTCGTGGGTGCCCGGCCAGCACCGCAAGTAACGGTGAACTCAATTGGCGCCCGAGATCGAACTTTTGCTGGGTCTGGTATGCGTGCTGGTGGCTGCGGCACCCTTCGCGCTCATTTATTACATGGTGCGTTCGGACGATTCGCGCCCGCCGCCGTGGTTTGAAGAGACGAACGACACCTGGCTGTCCCGAATCGTCGACGCGGTCTATCCGGAGCGCGAACCGGAGTTCGATCAGTCGCCGCCCCGTCCGCCAACGCCGTGGCCGCCGGTCGTGCGCGAACTGGCTGAGGCTTACACCAACGGCGCGGATTGCGCCTTTGCCCTGCACGACGCACTGATCGATGCGGGCTTTGGCCATGTCGCAGTGGAATTCAGCGAAGAGGACTTCGCGCGGGATGGCGATGTGATTCGACGGATTCTCAGATGAACTCAATCCGATTGCGCATCTCGTCTGGTTCGTAGATGTCCCAGATCAGTTCGAGCGAACGAATGATATGTCCGATGGACCGGGAATTCTGCTGGCAATAGACCAGGCCGGCATGAGCGGCACCCGCATTCGCCAGAATCAGAAAGTCAGCATCCTCCGTGAAGATGACGCGCTGCTGGACCAGGCCGAATTGAATGTGTTCAGAATCCGCCGCGCCCAGCAATCCGGCATCCGCAGTGGTGCTGACATCGACGCCCAAGCGACGAAGACCAGCGGCAACGGCGTGGGCGACATGTTCATCGAGGTGGAAGCGAATCGTTCGGGGCATCTAGCGCCGCTAACCTTTCCTGAAGCTTCGACGGTCCCGACTGCGCCTGCAACTCGGCGATCAGTTTCTCTTCGTTCTCGATGTCGCGCTGAATCTCCTCGCGGTGCGACCAGTAGTACGCCAGGGCGGCATGCACCTGGGCCATCGTCAAATGCGGGTAATCGGCGACCACCTGGGCAGGCGTCCGGCCCATGGTCTCGACCCAGACGGCAATGTGTTTTACCTTGATCCGGGTTCCAGCGATGCGCGGCTGGCCACCGCAGGTGCCCGGCGTCTTGACGATCAGGTCGGCAAGGCCCGGATCGGCGGATTCGGCGACAGCGGTTGTTGAAGTAGCCATGATGGGGATTGTACACCGTTTGGCGGCAGTTCTGGAAGAGCCTGCCATCCGGCAACCGCCGTTACAAATCCGTTACGCACCTCCAGGCAATCCGTCCGCTATCCTGCATCGTCTGAATGGTGTTGACGCGGGGGATCGCTCCCCTGCGGGTCGCGGCTAAACGATCAGGCGTCGCGGCAGAACCGTACAACCGAATACCCCATCTTTCCCGGCAGGAGCTTACCATGTTGGAACGTCGTTCCTTTCTGAAGACCGCCCTCATCAGCCTGGCTTCGCTGAGCACTAGCAGCATTCCCGTCTGGGCCGTCGAGGACCAGAAGGCCGACGAGGCCAAGCCCGACGTCAAGACCTCGGCTCCCAAGGTGGAAGTCGTCTTCTGCCTGGACACCACGGGCAGCATGGGCGGGCTGATCCAGGGCGCGAAGGACAAGATCTGGTCGATTTGCAACCAGATCGTCGGCGGCAAGCCCTCGCCCGAACTCAAGGTCGGCCTGGTGGCTTTCCGCGACCGGGGCGACCAGTACGTCACCAAGGTCTTCGACCTGAGCGACGATCTTGACAAGATCCACGGGCACCTCAAAGAATTCCAGGCCGGCGGCGGCGGTGACGGCCCCGAAAGCGTCAACGAGGCGCTGGACGTTTCGGTCAACAAGATTTCCTGGTCCAAGTTCCGCAACGACGACGAGACCCTGCGCATCATCTTCCTGGTGGGCGATGCCCCGCCGCACATGGACTACAACGACGACGTGAAGTACGCCGTCAGCTGCGAGAAGGCCTGCCGGATGGGCATCATCATCAACACCGTCCAGTGCGGCAACGACGGTGAATGCACCAAGTTCTGGCAGGACATCAGCAAGAAGGCCGAAGGGCAGTACGTCAAGATCGCGCAGACCGGCGGCGTGCAGGTCGTCAGCGCCCCGCAGGACAAGCGCCTGGCCGAGATCAACGGCGAGCTGTCGCGGACCACGGTGGCCTTCGGCGATGCCAAGGCGCGCGGCGAGGCCAAGGAGAAGGACGAAGCCGCCCGCGCGCTGGCCCCGGCCGCGCAGGCCGACCGCGCGCTCTTCAACGCCCGCAAGGCCCAGAACGCCGCTTACGATTTGGTCGATCAGGTCAAGCAAGGCAAGGTGAAGCTCGAAGACCTGAAGAAAGAAGAGCTGCCCGAAGAACTCCAGAAGATGACCGTGGAAGAACGCAAGAAGCACTTGGAAGAACTGGACAAGAAGCGCGACGCGCTCCGCAGGGAAGCCCTGGAACTCGACAAGCAGCGCACCGAGTTCCTCAACAAGAAGCTGGCCGAGAACAAGGGCAAGGACGGCTTCGACCAGCAGGTGCTGGAGATGCTGCGGACCCAGGCCAAGAAGGCCAAGATCGGCTATTGATCTGGAGAGTAGCCCGCCGCTCCGCGGCGGAACGCGAGCGGCGCGGCCGCGAGCC
>JAEUIF010001223.1 GCA_016795185.1 Planctomycetia bacterium
CGAGCTGGTGCTCTGGCTCGCGAGCCACGCCGCCGACGTCAGCTTCGTCAGCCGCGAGGGCACGAAGCTGGTGAAGCTCGTGGAGGCGACCAACGCGGATCGGCCCGTGCCCCTGATCAGTTTCGTGGCCCGACAGCGCGACTTGCGCGACCTGGTCGGCGAGAACCTCGCCGGATCGGTGCAATTGCAGTTCAGCGATGTGCTGAAGCACTGGGAAGCGCGCTTCCACCGTATCACGCTCGAGGATCGCAACCTGCCGGCTATCGCCGAAAAGCGCGTGCTGCGCCCGGTGGACGAAGCTGCGCGCCAGACGCTGCAGGCCACGTTCGACGACGTGATGAGGATGCGCAAGGACGTGCTCGACACCCTGCTCACGACCACGTCCGACCGGGAGATGTTCCGCAAGGTCTATCCGTTCAGCCCCGCGCTGGTACAGACATTGATCGCCGTCTCGGCGGCGCTGCAGCGCGAGCGCACCGCGCTGAAGCTGATGCTTCAGTTGCTGGTCGACCGTAGGGCGGACCTCGAACTCGGGCAACTGATTCCGGTGGGCGACCTTTACGACGCCATCGCTGACGGTGACGAGCCATTTTCGGAAGGCATGCGCCTGCACTTCGACAATGCGAAGCGTCTGTACAACCAGCGACTGCTGCCCATGCTGGAGCGCCACCACAGCGTCACCTGGGAGGCGATCAAGCTCGACCAGGCAGACCCGACAGCGGCCAAGAACCTGCGCAACGACGCGCGGCTGCTCAAGACACTGCTGCTCGGTGCACTGGTGCCCGAGGTGGAGTCGCTCAAGGGCCTGACCTCGCAGCGTTTGGCGGCACTGAACCATGGCACCTTCCGCTCGCCCATTCCGGGGCGCGAGGCGCAGGACGTCCTGCGCAAATGCCGCGACTGGGCCAGCGAGATCGGCGAGATCAAGATCACCGAGGACCAAAACCCGGTGATCTCGATCCAGGTCACTGGCGTCGACATTGAGCCCATCCTGCGTGCGGCCGAAGCCAACGACAACGCCGGCAATCGGCGCAAGAAGATCCGCGAGACCCTGTTCGAACAGCTGGGCATTCAAGACACCGGCGGGTTGTTCACGACCTACGAATTCGTCTGGCGCGGCACGCGGCGTGAGGTCGAGCTGCTTTACGAGAACGTCCGCGAGATGACCGATGACCGCCTGCGTGGCCGCTCGGGCGCATGGTCCGTGGTGATTGATTTCCCGTTCGACGACGCGAATTTCGGTCCGGCGGATGATCTGGCGCGCCTCGGGGCATACCGCGGCGGCGACACGCGAACACTCGTGTGGCTGCCCGCGTTCCTCAGCAACAAGGCGCTGGCTGACTTGGGCCGCCTGGTGGTGCTCGACTACATCCTGCAGGGCGATCGCTTCGACAACTACGCGGCGCACCTCTCGTTCGTCGACCGTGTGCAGGCCAAGGCATTGGCCAGGAATCAGCTCGACCAGTTGCGGATTAAGCTCCGTTCGCAGCTCGAAGTGGCCTACGGGATCAGCAATGAGCCGCGGGACGCGGTGAACAACCCACTCTCGGCAGATCAGCAGTTCCAGTCGCTGGATCCGACGCTGTCGCCGCGCCCTCCTGTCGGCGCCGACTTTCGCAGCGCCTTCGAGAGCTTGCTAGGTCAGCTATTTGCCCACCAGTACCCGGCGCATCCCGAGTTCGACGCCGAGATCAAGGCCAGCGTCATCAAGAAGGTCTGGCCGGAGGTGCAGAAGGCGATTGAATCGCCTGGCCAGCGCGGGCTGGTGCAAGACAGCTCGACGCGCAAGCTGGTACGCACGGTGGTGAACCCCTGCCAGCTGGGCCAGATGGGCGAGACCCACCTGTTGATCGAGCCGCACTGGCAGTCGCGATTCGGACAGAGCCACGCGCGCGAAGGCGGCGGGCAGATCACGGTGGCCAAGCTGCGCCGCTGGATCGACACTCCGGTGCCGATGGGACTGCCGATCGAGCTGCAGAACCTCATCATCCTGGCCTACGCCGCAGCAACCAACCGCCGCTTCACGCTGCGCGGCGGGCCGGTCGAACCTACCATCGACAGCCTTTCGGACGATCTCGAGCTCAAGGAGCAGGCACTGCCCAACGCTGCCGACTGGCAGACAGCACTGCAACGCGCTGCCAGCCTGTTTGGTCTGACGCTCGCGCAGACACTCAATGCAGCCAATGTCGGCCGTCTGGTCGATGACGTGAAGCAAGCAGCCAGCGGCAAGCGCGAGGCGGTGGGCCGGCTGGTTGCCCAGGTCCGTGACCGGTCGAACCGCTATGCAGCGGGCAGCATCGGTGCCCGTCAGCAAACGGCGGAGTCGGCGCAGGCGCTGCTGGCCACGCTCACGCAGGCCGCAGAAGGTGATGTCGTGACGTCGCTGGCCACCACGCCCCTGAATACCTCGGAGGCGGCGGTCAGTCGCACCCTGGGCCAGGCCCAGTCGTGCGCCGACACGCTCACCAACGGCAACTGGCAGGTGTTCGACGTGGTCCGCGATCTCGGTGACCATCGACGCGAAGCGGCAGCCGGAATCATGAGTCGCCTCGCCGAAGTGCTGACCGCCGACGAGCATGTCGTCCCGCTCAAGTCGCGACTGGCAGAGCTCGAACGAGACGGTATGCAGTTGCTGGCGGCTGCGGCGCCCCCGCAACCCCCCGCACCTGCCCCGGTCGCTCCTGGCGGGGGGGCTGCGCCCACGCCACTGCCCCCGGTTTTGCCTCCGACGCAAGGTTTCAACGGGCCCGAGGTAGTGGAAGAGAAGCAGGCGCTGCACCTGACCGGCGCCGCTGCCGTGGCGGAGTTGGAGGATCTGAAGGAGCGCATCGCAAGTGACCGCGATCTCGAGCTGACCCTCAGCTGGCGACTGGAGCGCAAGGGCACCCGACTATGAGCTTGTCGACCCCTCAGATCGCAGCGCAGCTCGATCGAGTGCTGGTGAGCGATCCGTCGACTATGGCCTTGGCGATTCGGTCGAAATCGCGTCAACCGTGGCCCGAGACTCTGATTCAGCATGGCCGACAGTTTGCGCTGCGGTGGTGCGAGTCGTCGCTGGCCATTCGCGAGGCACTGTGTGATGCCGAGCGGAACGATCCGGCAACCTCCGGGTTGGTGGTCATCACTCCGTTGGCGACACACGAGATCGCCGAGGACATTGCGGCGCGGTTGGCGCGCGCTCGAATTTTCCAGCCCGAGGGTTGGGACATCGTCCGCCAGTTATTCCAAGCCAAGGAAACCGATGCACGACTGGGGCGCTTCGCGTGGATGCCCCAGTGTCTGATCGACGGCGCGGCACAAGGGCCCTATCCGCCCGTGGCCAATGGTTTTCTTGGGCTGGAGACGGCATGGCAGGAGGTGCTGCAACGGTTTCTCAAGATTCCTGTGGCTCGCCCGGATTCCGTGGCTCTGCTCCACTGGTCGATGACGCCCGGAGCCGATGGGACGCTTGGTCTACTGCCCGCAGCGGCCAGGGCGGACGCGATGCGTTGGCTCGCCGAAACAGCCGGCAAAGCGGGGGATCTGGTCTTGGGTTGCGTGGACGCCGGTCGCACGACTGACGCCTTGCCGCTGGGCTTGGTGTGCGGCGTGGTTTTCGCGCCTGAGGGAGAAGGCCAGGCTGGGTTAGGGCAGGCGGCCATCCGCCTCGAACGATTCGTCAGCGACAAGCACATCGGCGTTCCGGAAGGTCGGGCCTGGGCCCGTGCAGCGGAGCAGGTGGTGCGGACGGCGGGATTGGAGGCTGCTCGCGCGGCGCTCGACCGTGCAGATGCCTTGCTGCGGGACCTGCGTGTCGCCGAATTTGCGCACTTCAGCGATCTGCTCCCCGCTGCGTTGGACCAGCGGCTACAGGACTTCGCGCTCGCCCTGGCGGCGCATGTTGCTGAGCCCACTGAGGCCAACCTGTCCGAAGTAGAGCGGCAGGCTAACCGCGTGCTCAGGCACGCGTTGATGGCTGCGCAACCGCCACGAGCGGAGCGCGTTGAAATGGCCCGCCGTCTGGCGCGCTGGATGTTGACAGTGCCCCAGCCCGCAACGCCGCTGCATGGCGCGGTGACCTGGCAGTCGGACGAAGGTGCGTTTGTGGACTGGGCACGCTTCCGTCTGCTCGGCGGCGACGAATTGCCTGAGCTTTCACAGGCCTACGGCGCATGCCGTGAGGCGCTGATTGCACGGCGGAACAAATTCGCCAAGCCGTTCGCCCAGGCGTTGATCGAGTGGAACGCGAATAAGCCGTCCGTTGACGGACGCCTGG
>JAEUIF010001225.1 GCA_016795185.1 Planctomycetia bacterium
GGCGATCTGCGGCTTCACGGCCAGCGGAAAGCTAGATAGCTCGTCCTCGGTCACTTCCTGGCCGGCATCGCTTTGCGGCAGCGGCAGCCAGACTTTCAACGTCTTGCACTTGTAGGGCGGGGTGACCACGGCGGAGAAGTCCACGTCGTAAGTCACCGGGTTGACCCGGCGCGCCTGGTACGGCAGGTCCGGACGCAGTGGAGTCGCTGCCGGCTGCGCCGCCACGGGCAACCAGAGCGCCTGCAACGCCAGCACGCACGCGCAGCCCAGAATGCAGCGAATCATGCGTTCTCCCCCTCGGCGGGAATCGGGTCGGCCGCCAGCCCCTGAAGGACGCGACGATACAGGCCGCCGCCCAGCACCGCGCCGAGCGTCGGGGCCAGGATGTAGACCGTAAAGAATCCCGGAAAACGCGGGCCGGGCAAAGCGACCGCGCCCCAGCCGGCGAAACAGGCGAACAAGCGCGGGCCGAAGTCGCGCGCCGGGTTGAAGCAAGCTTGCGTCAGCGGGGCGATGACCGAGATCAGCGCGGCGACCGTCAGTCCGATGAACAACGGCGCCATCCCCGGCCCCGGCGCGCCGCGGTTGTGCGGGTCGGTGACGGCGAACACGACCAGCGCGAGCAGCGCGGTCCCCAGCACCTCCGCGCCGAACGCCGTCGCCGCCGGCACCATGCCTTGCTGTTCCTCCAGCCGGGCGACCAGTTCCGCGCCGCGATACGGCGACGAACTCGCGGCCAGGCCGCCGGGACTGGGGAAATACTCGCCGTAGCACATCGCGGTGATCTCGCTGCCTGGCTGGCCGCGCGTCACCTGTTTCTCGCGTTCTTTCTCCGCCAGCTGCGGCGCGAACATCACGAACAGCGCTGCGGCGGCCAGGAAGGCCCCGAGCAGCTGTCCCAGGATGTACGGCCCGACCTGGCCCCAGGGAAAGCGGTGCCAGACCGCCAGGGCCACCGTCATGGCCGGGTTGATATGCGCCCCGCTCAGTCCGCCGACCACGTAGATCGCCAGGCAGACGGCCAGGCCCCAGACGATGGCGACTTGCCAGAGCCCGCTCTGGGCTTCAAGCAGTACGGCGGTATGCACCGCGCCGCAGCCCAGGAAGACCAGCATGAAGGTGCCGACGGCTTCCGCCAGGCAACAGTGCATCAGGGACCAGCGGCGCGGTTCGCCCATCGGGTGCGTGCTCGTACTCGTAATGGCAGGGAGCGGCGTTCGGCACACTCTAATGAGTGTTTGAGCGAAGCGAAATGAAAAAAGTTCCGTCAATCCTTCAGTTCGAGCCGGCAGCAACCCAGGTTGAGCGCCGCCGGGCTTTCGCCGGGTTCGCCCGGTTGCAAGACGTCCGGATGGAGTTGGTAGATGACGAACTTGCCATCCTTTTCGTCGTGGACCAGGCCGGCATGGCGGAGCACGCCCAGATGGTGGGACACGTTGGCGATGTCGTTGTCGAGCAGCTGCGCGATCTCGCCGACCTTCTTCGGCCCGGCTTGCAGGCACTGGACGATCTTGAGGCGCGCCGGATCGGCCAGGGCCTTCAGGAAGCGGGCGCACTTGTCGGATTGCAGGCGGTCGCGCATGGTCGGACTTTCGTGGAAAATCGCGGACGCCGGACTTCAGCGGTTCGCCGTATTGTACAGTTCCCGGCGGGCCGCCAGGAAGCTCTTCCAGCTATCGTACCATTTCCGGGCCAGCTGGTTCACTTCATCTTTCCGCCGGTTCAGTTCAGCGTTCGGGACCGGTTCGGCCGCGTCGGCCCGCAGCGCCCGATCCACCAGGCCATAGAACGCCAGGGTTTCGCGGAGGGCGGTTCGGGCGGTCTGTAAGGCTTGCTGGGTGCTGGGTTCGTGGTATGGTCCCATTTGATCCAGCCGGTCGACGAAGTAACTCAGGTTGACGCGATGCCGGGTCAGGTCGGCCAGGGCCTTTTCGACTCGTGCTGGCTCGCGCTGGTCCGCGCGCTGGTCGAGTAACTCCCGCAGGTGCTCGTCGTAATACCTGGTTGGCGTATCCAATTCCCCCTTGATGCAGTTCGGCAACGTCCGCATGAACGCATCGCATTCCAGGGCCCGCCAGTGGGGGTCGTGCCGCATCTGCCAGGCGACCGCCCCGACGCCGCTCGCCGGCAGCAGGGCCGTCAGCAGCAACAGCAATGCGCGGCGCGGGCCGACCGAGAAGCGTTCGAGGTTGAGCAGCACCGAGACGGCCACCCCCGCGCCGCCCCCGGCGAAGTGGGCCGCCGCGCTGATGTTTGGCAGCGTGCTGATGAAGACGTTGAGAAGAATGATGAAGAGGAATCGCCGCACCCACGCCGGGTTGATCGGCGGCAGGTGGCGGCGGTTCAGAAACACCCAGGTCGCCAGCGAGAGCATCAGGCCCCACAGCGCGCCGGACGCGCCCGCGCCCAGGTCGGTCGGGTGGGTAAGCACCATGGCGCAGCTGCCGACGAACCCGGCAATCAGGTAGACGGCGAGAAAGCGCGCCCGGCCCCAGAGCTGTTCGAGGAACGGGCCGAGCGAAAAGAGCGTGATGCCGTTGACCGCCAGGTGGATCAACCCAATGTGGACGAAGCAGCAGCTGAGCAGCCGCCACCACTCGCCGCGCACCAGGTCCGCGCCGCGCAGCGCGCCGAGGCGGTGCAGCAGCTCGTGTACGGCGGGCTGGGAAGGACTGTTGAGGTAGGCATCGAGGATGCCTTCCTGACGAGCCAGTTGCGCCCCGACCCCGAACACACCCACGACGGCCAGCAGCAGCCCGTAGCTGACGTAGGGTACGACTCGATTCTCCAGCGCCGCCCGCAGGATTTCACCGCGTTCGTAGGTGTTCGGCGCCTCGGCCGGCGTTGCCGCCGCGGGCGGTTGGCTTTCGGGCAGCTGGTCGCGTTCGAGCCGTTGCAGGTCGCGCGGCGCTTGCAGCACGCGGCGGCCCTCATCCGTCAGGCGATAGCCCTGCCCCGTGCCCTGTACCCAGTCGGTCAGGTGGATCAGCCCGCCGAGCCGCAGGCGCTCCAGCGGCGAATCGAGGCTGTCGCGGTCGATGCCCTGGGTGCGCGCGTGGACCGATGGATACCACGGCTCCGGGGCTGCCGCCTCGCAGCTGCGCAGAATGTCGATCAGGGATGGTCCAGCGGATGCGGTCATGCCATGAGAGCGCCAAGCGCTCGCCTTCGGCTCGCGGCTAAACGTCTACGTATTATGGCGCATTCGCCCGCGTTCGTCATCATTCGCGAAAAGAATGCTTGACGCAGCTTCGCTCAGCCGGTTCGCTGAAGGACTGTTCCGCAGCCCTTTCGCGAAGCCCACGGCATGAAAATCATTCCACCCTGGCTCGAAGTGCATCCGGAGATCATGGCGGCGCTGCGGCAGGGGCGGCCGGTCGTCGCCCTGGAATCGTCGCTGATCGCCCAGGGGTTGCCCGCGCCGCACAACCTCAACACGGCGCGCATGGCCGAAGGCGCGATACGCGGCCAGAGCGCTGTGCCCGCCACCGTGGCCGTCTGGCAAGGGCGGCCGACCATTGGGCTTAGCGAGTACGTCATGCGGGAACTGGCGAAACCGGAGAACCGCGTCGCGAAGCTGAGCCGCCGCGACCTGGCCGGGGCCATTACCCTGCGCCAGACCGGGGCCACCACCGTGGCATCGACCATGTTCCTGGCCGATTGTGCGGGCGTGCGTGTCTTCGCCACCGGCGGCATCGGCGGCGTCCACCGCGAGCCTGACCCGCAGGCGGGCCAGTCCTGGGACATCTCCGCCGACTTGCAGGAACTGGCGCGCACCCCGGTGTGCGTGGTCTGCGCGGGGGCCAAGAGTATTCTCGACATCCCGCGCACGCTGGAAATGCTCGAAACGCTGGGCGTGCCCGTGATCGGCTTCGGCGCGGATGAGTTCCCCGGCTTCTATCTGCGCTCGACCGGCCACCCGGTTTCGGCGCGCGTGGACACCATCGCGCAGGCCGCCGACCTGCTCATGGTCCACTGGCACCTCGGCGGCGGCGGCGTGGTGCTGGCGCAGCCGCTGCCGCCGGAAGTGGCCCTGCCGCCGCACGAACTGCACGAAGCGCTGGAGCAAGCGGAAAAGCTCGCCGCCGAACAGGGTGTGCGCGGCAACAAGGTGACGCCGTTCCTGCTCGGACGACTGTCGGAGCTGACGAAGGGTAAGACGCTACGGGCCAACGTGTCGCTGGTAGTCAACAACGCCCGCCTCGCGGCCCGGCTGGCGACGGAGCTATCAATGCGGGGGTTCGCGTAAAGCAAGTCGCGGGGCTATGTGGTGCCAGTCGAAGCGACAGTCCGCGCAACAGACCCTACGAGAGCTCGGACTCCGTCCGGATTACTCGGTTCGTAGTCCCGTTGCCTGCAAGGCGGGACTACGAACCGAACTTCACGCCAGCATCTCTTCCACCACCTGGCCGCCGGGCACCAGGCCGAGCGGGCGGTTGAAGCGGTCCGCGATCTCGGTGTGCGGGTCGATGCCGAGCAGATGGTAGACGGTGGC
>JAEUIF010001230.1 GCA_016795185.1 Planctomycetia bacterium
CCGTGGGCATGGCACCCAACCGACCTGATTGAACAGGTTGTCCCTTGCCTCAACATTAGCCAGTCAGCAGTAGGCTCCGCAGCGCGGCATGGGCGAACGCGCCCTGGCCCCATACACTGCCGCCAGGCGCGCAAGGGGCAATGACTCTGGAGCAACCACATGGAATACAGACTGCTCGGCGGTTCCGGCTTCCGGGTGCCGGTCCTGACCTTTGGCACCGGCACTTTTGGCGGCGGCAATGAGTTTTTCAAAGCCTGGGGTGCCAGCGACGTGGCCGAGGCGACGCGCCTGGTCGATGTCTGCCTGGAAGCCGGGCTGACGATGTTCGATTCGGCCGATATCTATTCCGGCGGCCTGGCGGAAGAAATCCTCGGCCAAGCGATCAAGGGCCGGCGCGATCAGGTGTTGATTTCGACCAAGGGTACGTTTCGTTCGGGCCAGGGACCGAACGACGTCGGCTCGTCGCGCTTTCACTTGTTGAAAGCAGTTGATGACAGCTTGCGACGCCTGGGCACCGACTACATCGACCTCTACCAACTCCACGGCTTCGACGCCCAGACGCCTATCGACGAGGTACTCGACACCCTCAACGGTCTGGTGCGCGCCGGAAAGATTCGCTACATCGGCTGCTCGAATTTTTCCGGCTGGCACCTGATGAAATCGCTGGCGATCTCGGAGAAGTACGGCCTGGCGCGCTATGTGGCCCATCAGGCCTACTACTCGCTCATCGGCCGCGATTATGAATGGGAATTGATGCCGCTGGCGCTCGATCAGCGCGTCGGGTGCGTGGTCTGGAGCCCGCTCGGTTGGGGACGCCTGACCGGCAAGATTCGTCGCGGTCAGCCGTTGCCGCAGACCAGCCGGCTGCAAAGCAAGCTGGTGACGGATATTGGCCCACCGGTGGCCGATGAGTACGTCTATCGCGTGGTGGATGCGCTGGACGAGGTGGCGCGGGAAATGGGCAAGACCGTACCGCAGATTGCGCTCAACTGGCTGCTGCAACGGCCTTCGGTCGCGACGGTCGTCATCGGGGCGCGAAACGAAGAGCAATTGCGGCAGAACCTGGGGGCAGTCGGCTGGAACCTGACCGCGGCGCAAGTAGCCCGACTCGACGCCGCCAGTGCCACGACGCTGGCTTACCCCTACTGGCACCAGCGGGGGTTCATCGAACGGAACCCACCGCCGGTTTGATCCAGAGCGCTTGGCGCGCTGTGCGGCCAGCGGGAATGGTCCGCATAGCGGACCCTACGGAATACTGTAGGGTCCGCTGTGCGGACCATTGCGTTCAGTGCTCCATCCCTCAGCGCAACGCTCCATCGGCACCGCCATCACCGAGACGGCACGGTCACCCCGGCGCACCGCTCTTCGACCGCGCTCGTCGATTCGCCCACGCGCGCGGTGCGCTGCCATGTGCCTTTCTGGCTGCCGCGCAGCCAGCGGAAGAAGCCGACGAGCAAGGCCAGGTTCATCAGCGCGAACATCGACGGCAGCCGCAACGGTTTGAGCAGCGTCCAGCGCCCGGGCACGAAATGGGCGAAGGCAGCGGTGCAGTAGGACAGGCTCTGTGCCAGCAGCGCCCAGCGGTAGAGCGGCTGGTCGCCCAACGCGATGGAACTGCCCAGCATGCCGAGCAAGAAGAACGGGCAGAACCAGCGCAGAATCTTGTGCGACAGGAAGGTGAACGCGATCCAGCCATGGCGCGGATGCAGCAGCGGCCAGAGCAAGCAAATGCTCTGGTAGCCGCCCGCGCCGATCCGGGCGCGGCGACGGAACTCGGCACCCAGGTTTTCGGGGGTTTCCTCGCGGGCCACCGATTGATGATCGAACAGGATGGCGCAGCCAGTGCGCAGGCGCGCTTGCAGCGGAATGACGAAATCGTCGATGATGGTGTCCGGCGGGATCGGCACGAAGAGTTCCCGACGGATGGCATAGTTGGCGCCGTTCGCGCCCAGCAAGGCCCCCAGGCGGCTCTCGCACTTCTTCATGAACGTTTCGTACTTCCAGTACAGGCTATCCGCGTTGCGGCTGCCGTCGCGTTCGTGCAGGCTGAGCCGGCCGCAGACCGCGCCGACCGCCGGATCGTCGAACCAGCGCACCAGGTGGCGGGCCGATTCGGGGTCCATGTGCGTGTTGGCGTCCGACAGAATGACCACGTCGCTGCGCACTTCCTCCATCGCGGAGTTGAGCGTCGTCGCCTTGCCGCGATTGACCCGATAGTCGAGCAGCCGCACGCCCTGGGCGGCATAGCCGCGCACGATCTCGGCGGTGGCGTCCGTGCTGCCGTCCGAGGCGATCAGAATTTCGAGTTTCTCGCGCGGATAGTTCATGGTCAGCGCGTTCTCGATGCGCGCGGCGATTTCGCTTTCCTCGTTGTGGGCGGCGATCAAGAGTGCCAGCGAAGGCAAATCGGCGTCCGCCGGCGACTGGGGTTGTGCCGTGCGCCCGAAGCAAAAGGCCAGTAAACTTACCAGCACTGGATAAATGGCGTAGGAGTAAACGACTAGCAGAGCACAGGTCCAGAAAAGAAACTCCGCGAATGGATGCCACCAGATCATGGTGTTTGGTTCTCGCAGGGAATGTTCGGGCGTCTCGCCGCAAGATACACGGGCGCGCCGTCAGTGTTCCAGGGCGTGCTGACGGTCGACGGGGACTGCGACCGAGGCCGCCACCGCGCCGTCGGGCGTCCGTTGACGGACCACGCGCGCCGGAATACCCACCACGGTCGCATGAGGAGGCACGTCACGGACCACGACGGCGTTCGCGCCCACGCGCGCCCCGTCGCCCAGCGTGACCGCGCCAATGATCTTGGCGCCAGCGCCGATGAACACGTCGCTGCCCAGCCGCGGACTCTGCCGCCGCTCGGCGCCGATCGTGACCTGATGCTCGACGAAGACGTTGCACCCGCCGCGCACGTTGCCGTTGATGACCACTCCCGTGGCATGCACCAGGACAAAGCCCGGCCCGAACTCCGCGCCGCGGCCGATGATGCAGTTGCAGCAAATGGCGTTCAGCTTGTTGCAGAGCATTTCCAATGGAAACAGCCCGCAACTGCGCGACCACTGCATCAGCCGGTAGAGGATCATTGCCGGCGTGCCATCGGTCAACAGCACCTTGCAGCGGGCGCGCCAGTCGTCGCGCTCGTAGCACCAGCGGGCCTTGGCCTTCAAGTCTTCACCAACGTTCCGCCACAATCCTGCCATGAGAGTTCCGGGTTTGAGAAATCGCTACAGCGGCAGCTACACCGTGGCCACGGAATCCAGCAGCGTTGCCAGCTGGCGTGCTTGCCGGGGCCGGCTGTAGTCGCCGGCATCCCACCGCGCGACTTCGGCGTTCGTGCGTTGGCCGGCTCGCTCGATCTCGCTTGCCAGCCAGCCGGCGATGCCTTCGATGTCCCTCGGCTCGAACTTGCCCGCCCGCGGATGGTCGCCGAGCACGTCCCAGAGTTCGCCGCGCGGGGCAATGGCCAGAATCGACCGCTGCGTGGCCAGATACTCGAACAGCTTCGCGGGCATGACGCGCTCCGCGCCGGGCACGTCGGCCAGCAGGACGCACAGCGCCCGCGCCCCGCGCATCACTTCGACGGCCTGGCGATGTTCGAGATAGGGCAACTCGACCAACCGGCACGGCAGCAGCTTCAGGCGAGCCAGCACTTCCTGCTGCGCCGGCACGCACCTCCCGGCGACCGTGATTTCCAGCCGGGCGCAAAGCTCCGGTTGCCGCTGGGCGAGCAGTTCGACGGCCTGCACCAGCGGCAAAGCGGAGGTCAACTTCCACAATGTTCCTACATAGGCGAGCCGATAGTCGGCGGCAGGCGCGGGTTCCTGCCAGTCACCGGCAAAGTCCTCCGGGTCGAAGCCGTTGTAGACCCAGGCCACGCGCGGCCGGCGGTTCGCCCGCGCTGCCACATCTTCCAGGGCGGCGGCGCTGGCGCGGGTGGTGGCCAGCAGCACCTCGGCCGCGGCCACAACGCTCCGTTGCAGACGATCCTGGAAATAACTCAGACAGCGGCCCAGTTGCTTGTTTTCGAGGTAAGCATTGCTGAGCGACCATTCATCCCGGTAGTCGAGGATCAACGGCAGGCCGCTCCAACGACTGAGCAGGGCTGCTGTCAGGAACGTCGAAAAGGGTGGGCCGCTGGCCAGGATCGCGCTGTGAGGGAATTCGTTGAGCAGCCGTTGCCCGGCACGCAGCGCTCCGGGCAGCCAGAGCACCTGGGGGTCGGGTTGCAGGAGCGTACCCGCGACGGCGCGCCCGGCGCGCTTGAGCCAGTCTTTCCAGGAAGACTGACCCGCTGCTCCTGATTCACCGGCGGTCACGGCGGACTTCAGCGCGTAGCCCGGCTCCCAGGTCCGGGCTTTGCGGATGACCGTCTCGGACGGAATGTCCGCGAGCAGACTGTCGTCCTGCAAGGGCACCGAGGGATTGGCAACCGTCAGGACCGAGGGCAGCCAACCATGCTGGGGGAGATACTTGACGAACTTGGCGACCCGCTGCACCCCCGCACCGCCCACGGGCGGGAAGGTGTAACTGATCAACAGCACGCGCCGCGGCGGCGCTGCGCGGTCCATTGACGCTGGCAGCGTTTCGAGCAATGCCGGCCCGGAAAAGCGCCCTTGGTCGGCGACGCGCAGCATCTGTACTTCGGCAAGCGGTTTCGTCATGGCAACCATTCCGCGATGGTGGTGAATTCCAGTTGGCGGCCGCGCACCGCACGAGCCAGCGCGGGGACCACGGCGGCGGCATGCGGCCGGTCGTCGTGCAGCAGAACGACATCGCCGCCGCGCAGCGGGCGCGCGTCGAACCAGCGTTGCAGAGTGGCGGCATCCGCACAGGCAAAATCGCGCGGGTCCTGGTTCCAGAGCACCACGGTCTGGTTTGCGCGCCACAAGGCCCAGAGTTTGGCGGCCGTCACCTTACCGTGTGGCGGTCGGAACCAATCGGGCGGTTTGCCCAGCAGTCCGCCGAGCAATTCCCGACACGTACCCACTTCGTCCAGCAACGCTGGAGCAGTAACCTCGTCCGGAGGCAGGTGGCGATACGTGTGGTTGCCGATGACATGGCCTTCGGCCGCCATGCGCCGAATGATCTCGGGATGCCGGGCCGCGCGCTCGCCAATCACGAAGAATGTCGCCCGCAGGTTGTGTTCTTTCAAGACATCCAGCAAGCGCGGTGTATGCTCCGGATGCGGGCCGTCGTCGAAAGTCAGGCAGACGCCCGAACTCGTACGCGGGCCGCGAAAAAGCATCAAGCGACGCGGCAGCACGGCTTGCAGCGCCCGCCGCACGCCCTGGCGCCAGCCGCATGCCTTCGGCGTTGGGGGCGCTGTGGTCTGCGTCAATGGAAGCAGCACCTGTCGCAGACGCTCGGCCGATTCCTGCCAGGTGATCGGCTGCGCTTGATGGCTGGGCAGATGCGCGGGGCGTCGCAGCATCTCGTCGAGGGCCTGTGCCAGCGACGCCGCGTCGCCCGGCGGTACCAACCGACAAGAATCCGCGGGTGCGATCTCCGGAATGCCGCCGACGCGTGACGCGACGAACGGTGTACCGCAGGCCAGCGATTCCCGCAGCACGTTCGGAATGCCCTCCGAAAGGCTGGGCAAGACGGTCAGGTCGGCGGCGCGATACCAGTCGCCCAGCTGTTCCTGCGGCAGCAGGCCCACGAACCGTACATGCTGGGTGAGATTGCGTGCCGCGACCTCGGCTTGCAAGCTGGCGCGCAAGGGACCGTCGCCAATCAGGCAAAACTGGAAGGCTGGCTGCCGGGCCCGCAACTGCTCGCACGCGGTCAGCAACACGTCAAGCCCCTTGACCGGCACCATGCGTCCGACCCACACGAACACAGGTAAATCCGCCGGCAAACCGAGCCGGGCGCGACACTGCGGGCGTCCGCCGGGCGAAAACAACTCGCAGTCAACGCCGCGCGGCACCACATGCACCCTGGCCGCGGACACGCCGAGTTCGATGAGGCGTTCCTGAATGTCCCGGCTGACCGCAATCACGGCATCAGCCGCCTGTAACACGGCGGCGATGCGCTGTCGTCGGGCCGGTGAACGTGTCAGTTGCAGCACGTCCGAACCGCCGACCATGATCGCGCACGGCAAGCCGGCGGCCCGCGCGGCACGCAGCGCGACCGCTCCATCCGGATGCGCCCAGTAGCTCAGCACCACGTCGGGTCGATGGGCGGCCATGACCTCGCGCACGGTCCCGCGCACGGACTGCCAGTAGAACCAGTCGTAGCGTGCGCGCAGCACCTTCGGCGGATACCAGTAACGCGGATAACGCACCTCGACTCCGTCCAATCGATCGCGGCGTTCAGCACCCAGTCGAGCGCCAGCCCGCCGGGCGCGCCACTCATCGACCCAGGCAACCGGAGAAACCACCGCGATCTCGTCGAAGCGTGCCAGGGCGCGCACCAGATGTCGGTTGAACACCGCCTTGTCCGGCTGCAACGGATTCGGATATTCGTTGGTGAGTAGCAACACCCGCATGAGCGTTCCTCGCCTCGACTCGCCTCCACTCGATCAGGAAGCCGCGCCGGCCGGTTCATCCATCGCTCGCACGGCACAACGATTGATGACCACTTGATGCTTGCCGGCCCGCGTGAGCGGTATATCCGTCACCGGTAGGAAATCCACTTGCATGGCTTCACCAATTGCCTGGCGGACCTCGTGCAGCAATTGCGCTTGGTCCGCGTCGCTCCAGCGCGGCCCCAACACCACCTTGAATTGCATGCGGTCGGGTTCGGTCTGCTCCACCTGGAAGCGCTGGATGGCGGGATAGTCCTTGCACAAATGCGGAAAGAACTCGCCGGGCAGCCGACGACCATCGGGCGTGTGCAGCACATCGAGCCGTCGGCCCGTCACCTGGCGCAGCAGTGGCAGACCCCGGCCGCACGAGCATTCTTGCCAACCCGCGATCGCGCGGTCGCCGTTGGCATAGCGAATGAACGGCATGCCGTGGTTGTAAAGGTCGGTCAGCACCACGTTGCCTTCCTGCCCCGGTGGCGTGGGCTGGCCCTCGTCATCCAGGATTTCCACGAGGAGGTTCTCCTGCGTCAGATGCAGGCCCTCGTGGCGCGGACACTCCGCGCCGATGAGCATGACCTCCCGACAGCCATAGGTCTCGAAAACCGGCGCAGCGAACACCGTTTCGATCAGTTGCCGTTGGTGGGCATGCAGTTTTTCCGCGCCGACGACGATGGCCTGCGGCGACCACGGGCGCATCCCGCGGTCCTGCAAGGCACGAGCGAATTCATACAGTGGATTCGTGTAGGCCACGATGACGCGCGGCCGGTAGGCATTGAGCCGCCGGCAAAAGTCGCCGACACACGCCGCACTCAATTCAAAGGTGTTCAGCAAGTGGCGGCGTTGCAGCCAGTGATAGACGCGGTCCTTGCCGCGCTGCCAGGCGGTGCGTTGACCGAGCGGCACGCCCCACAGGTAGAGTTGTTTCACACCCGGGATGGCGCCGGCCCAGGAGTAGCCACGGTGCCAGGCCGCCGTGCGTCGCTCGTGGCTCTCGTGATCGAGGTCGAAATGCAGCGGCGCGCCGCTCGAACCGCCCGTGGACTTCGACAGCAATTGCGTGCCGGCAGTGCGCATGCGCAGCCGATGTTCGCGGATGGCGTCGCTGGAAATCACGGGCCAGCGTTCAAAGGCCGTCAGCGAATCGACCTGCGCGGCATCCAGTCCCAAGTGCGACCACGCAGCGCGATAATAGGGACATTGGGTCTGAGCATGAGCCAGCAGGCGGCGCAGCGCTGTGAGCTGGAGGCGAGCTAGTTCGCCTCGCGAATACCACTGGCTGCGTTCGAGTTCACTCCAGTATTGATAGGTGCGCCGGCGCTTCACACCGGTTTCAAACGCGGGCAACAGGACGCGCGAAAAGAGCCAGTCGAGCATTGCCATCCTCCCTGATGCCGTGGCTGCGACGACGCTCCGCCGTCCCCGTCTCTACCACCGGGCTGACACGCGGCGCAGCAAGCGCAAGTACAGCGACTCGTACCGCCGGACCACGCCGCGGATATCGAACAGTTGTTCGACCCGCTGCCGGCCGCGCTGCCCCATCCGACGAGCACGCTCGGGGTTTTTCAGCATTTCCAGGAGCGCTGCCGCCAGCGCTGCTGGAGATTGGGGCGGCACGAGCAAGCCGGTTTCCTCGGGAACCACGACTTCGCCATTGCCGCCGACCGCCGTGGCGACGATCGGCAGACTGCTGGCCATCGCTTCCAGCAAAGTCAGCGAAACCCCTTCAGTCAGCGACGGCAGCACGAACACATCCGCTTGCCGTAACAGCAGGCCGACATCCGCGCGGTAGCCCAGAAAGCGGACGCGCTCACCAAGGTCGAGCTGGGCATGCAGTTGCTTGAGGTCCGCTTCGCAGGGGCCGCCGCCGACGATGTCGAGACGGAATTCCGTATGACGGTCGGCCACCAGCCGCGCGGCCCGCAGCAGCGTCGCCTGGTCCTTCACGGGGCTCAACCGGGCGACATGAATCACCCGACAGCCCGTTTTGCCCTGAGTCGCGCGCGGCGGAAAGCGTTCGAGATCGATGCCGTTCCAGATCGTCTGCACCTTGTGCTCCGGAATACGTTCGATCTGAGTCGCTACACGCGCCGCGGCCTCCGAGACGGGCACCACACAATCCGTGAACCAGGACACGACGCGGTTCTTCGTCACCGGCAGCATGCGATGCGGATAGTTCTGGCCATGCTTGGTATGCACCACTACCGGCACGCCCAGCAGCCGAGCGGTCGGCGCGCCGAAGAACTGCGGCGTCGGATTGTGCGTATGCAGCACCGCCGGCCGGAGCCGTCGCAGCAGGTGAAACAAGCACCACGTGGTTCGCCCCTTGGCCAGAGAGGGACAATCCAGGTTGATGACTGGGATCCCCGCACTTTCGAGGTCCGCGGCCAGCAGCCCCTTGGACTGTAAACAGACCACGGTGGGCGCGAAGCGTTTCGTGTCGCTCAGACGCACCAGATCGCAGACGAACTTCTCGAGACCACCGATCTCCAGGGCGTTGACCAGGTGGACGACCCGAACGAGCTGGCCCGTCGCCCCAGGCGCGGCCTCGACCTTTCGGACTTGCGGGGGGGCAACAGCCGCACACGTTGTGGATACGCTCGGCATCAGTCAGCTCCCAACGGTGATCAAACTATTGGCCCTGGATTTCCGATGGCACTTCGGCTGCGGCAGAGGCGGGAGCTGCAAACACCCGTTCGGATTGCGCCAGCGGATTCTCTCGCAGCGCCGCCGGCAGCGGCGGGCGGCACAGCTTGTTCAGCACCCGGCTGATGAAATCGGCGGGTCCACTCGGCAAGCCCAGCCAGCGGCACACGCTGAAGACCTTGCGGCGGAAGGCCCAGTTCTTGAGAAACTGCTCGTTGTAGAAGCGGTAGCCCCAGCGCTGAAGGAACAGTGCGTGAGACTGGTCGATGAGCTTCTCGTTCCAGCGGTAGAAAAAGAATTTCAGATCGTTCCGCGTGGGGCGTTCGTGGATGTTGTCGAAATGCACACGGGCGCGCGGCTCGCACCAGATCGGTATGTCGAGGCGGTGCAGCTGAATGCCGATATCGATGTGCTCGCGCACGACCATTTCGGGCAGTTCGAGCAGGCGCAGCACGGCCGACTCGGCGAAGAACGTATGCAGCTCGAAGAAGTCCACGGTGTGCGCTTCGGCGGGCAATTCCTCGGGCGCTGCGCGGCGATAGGGTTTGTGATCGAAGACGTACTCGACGCCCTCCACCTGGACCCGGCGCAGCTCCGCGTGCGAGATGTGGTTGCGCAGCGGCAGTTGCCGCGCGTCGCCGTCCAGTCCTTCCCGTTCCAGGGTCAGCGGCAAGATGACACGCGCTCCTTGTGCGGCGCGGTCGAGCAGAGCCTCCATCCAGCCCGCGCTGACATAGGTATCGTTATCGACCCAGGCCACATAGGGCGTATCGATCCGCGATAGCACCCCGCCGAAGGCGACCACGGGGATGGTCCAGGGACAAGCGACGATCTCCATTTCCTGCTGGCCGGCGGCCTGCCGCGCTTCCTGGAGCGTAGCGGCGGCGTAGCCCAGGTCGAGCACCATCAGGCGGTAGGGAACTGATGTGTGCTGCACGATCGAACGAATGCACGCCGGCAAACTGCTGAAGCGGTCGCGTGGCACGACCACGATGGTTACTTGCTGGTCCATGAATAGCTCCTTGCTTCTCCGAGGACGGCATCCGCGCCGTCGGTCGAATGGGCGGTTGACAGGGCAAAGTGGGGCAGCGGACTTCCGGCCAGCATCCTTTCGTACAGTTCACGGTGACGGCGCGCGTAGATATCGAGCGAATAGTTAGCCAGCGCTGCCGCGCGACCATGCTCCCCGAACGTGCGTCGCAGTTCGGGCTGTTCGCAGAGGCGCTGCATGGCAGCGGCCAAGGCTTCGGGCGCTTCGGCTGGGACCAGGAACCCCGTTTCGCCATCCCGGACGATTTCCGGTATCCCGCCAACGCGCGTAGCCACCACGGGCAACCCTGTAGCCATCGCCTCGATCAGTACCAGGCCAAAGGCTTCCTGGCGCGGCGCATGCACCAGCAGATCGCAGCCGGCCAGCCAGCGCTGGACATCGGAGCGGAAGCCGAGCAAGCGCACGTGCCCGGCGGGTAACGCGGCTGCCAGTGCCAGCATCGGGGCGCGCTGCTCGGGTGTGCCGTCGCCCAGCACCGCCAGCACCACCGGCCGTTCACCGTAGCGCGCACACAGCGCGCGAAAGCCCTGCAAGACGACGTCGATGCCTTTTTCGGGGCCGAAGTGGCCAATCGCGCCGATCAGCAGGGCGCTCGGGAGGATGCCCAACTCCTGACGGACCTGCGCCGCCGCCTCCGCGTCCGGGTGAAAACGTTCGAGGTCGGTCCCGAAGGGAATGACCGCCACCTTGCACGCCGGCACGCGATTCTGCTGCAAGAAATGACGGCGGCGTTCCTCGGTTCCCGTGACGATGGCCTGGCAGAATGCAGCGGCCCAGCGGTTGCGCAGCCGATCCCGCCAGCGCGCCGATTCGATATCGAGCGAGCGGTGAAAAGTCATCAACAAGCGAAGTCGCGGCAGCGCCAGCCGCAGGCAAGCTCCGGTGAACTGGCTGGCGGCGTCGTGCGCGTGAATGATCTGGACGTTCCGACTCCGACAGAACTCGCGCAGCAAGCCCAGGGCGCGAAGGTCGCAACCGGAGCGCCGTCGCAGTTCGCAGTGGGCGTCAGCGATGCCGGCGGCTTCCGCCGGAGAGCAACCCAGGTCGTCCAGGCAGCACAAGTCGGATTGCGCACCGAGGCCGCGCAGTCCCTGGCTCAGCGCGCTGATCGCCTGACGCCGACCACCGCGCGAGAATGACAGGGTCAGATGCAAGACACGCGTCAACGGGGGCCCTCCTGGGCGGTTGGCGAACCATGTGAGGCTTAACTGTCCATCCATTGTCGCTCCAGTTAGTCGGCGAGCACTTTCGCCGAATGGAACAACAACCCTCGCGCTTCTTCAGCCGAAGTGTACCTGGCTCGAATTACCCCGGCTTCGTCCGGTGAACCAGATATCCAGAGCGCGTCGAGCGAGGAACTTCTTCATGGCGCACATTTCTCCTCGAAACTACGTGAAAACCGCACGGCTGGCGGGCTCCATCAGGACGAAGCTCAGCCGCGAACCAAGCTCACGCGCACCACGACGTACATGCCACCCAGGAACAGCACGCTGATCGAAGACAGAAACACGGCCAGACGCATGTTGACCGGCTGCAAGGGCCGGGCCGGCTGCGGGTTGACCAGGTTCACATAAGCCACGCAGAGCGCCAGCATGAGAAAGGTCGGCGCTGCATACGCGCGCGACAGGGTCATCAACCCGCCCGCGAAGCCGGCCAGGATGCCCATCAGGTACGGGCGGAAGCGATCCATCGTTCCGACCGGCGAACCCTGACGCAGTTTCGGCAGTTGGTACAGTTGCCAGAGCAGGCAGCCGAACGCGCCCAGGAATAGACTGCCGCCGAGGAAGCCCAGTTCGGCGAAGCAATGCAAGTAGGAATTGTGCGCGACCAGTCCCACTTGTTCCGCGAACTCGCCCCGGCCGATGCCGAACAATGGCGCTTCGCGGAGGAACATGAAGGCTTCACTCCACAAGGCAATGCGGTCCTGGCCCGTGTCGCCGTGCGCGGCCGAGATATTGGTCTGCCGGCCAGCGAAGGCCAGCAGCAGCGCGGGGAGCAACCCGACGGCCAGCACCGTGGCTTTCCAGCCACCAAAGCGCTGGTGCAAGTAAACCACTACCGCCAGCAGGAACCCGAGCAAGCCGCCGCGCGACTGGGTCAGTGCCAGCGCATAGAGGAACAGCGCGAGCGGAGCCAGCCAGACCAGGCGCAGGCCGATGAAACCCGCATCGGTGAACTTGTACACGCAGATGCCGCTGCCCAGCACGAGCAGCAGGCACAAGTCATTCGGATCGCTGAACAGACCGTGAGCACAGAGCCGGCGCAAGTAATTCACATCGCCGTCCGCCTCGATCTGGCGCTGTTCCAGGATGCGCAGCACCTCGACGGAGATCATTTCGTGGTACTGCAACACGGCCAGCCCTACCACCAGGGAGGCGCAGACCACCAGCAGCGACAGAGTAGCCTCGAAGCGCCCAGGCGTCGTCACCGCCGCGACGACGAAGAGGTAGAGCAACACGATCTTGGCGAAATCGACCGCGTCGGTGCGCGCTTCATAGGTCCGCCCGTGCGCCAGGTGCGACAGAATCGTCGCCGGCAGCAAGGCCAGCACGCATAGCGTCACGGGGCTGCGCCACAGCGAATCGCCGCCGAACTGTGACAGCACTTCCGGTCCGGCCGCGACACAGCCCAGCAATAGCAGCGCCAGATAGAGCGGCGCATCCTCCATGCCAGCGGCGAAATCCTGCGGACGCACCAGCAAGACCGCCAGGCAGCTCAATAACAGGTAGAACATCGTTCGGTTCCGCGAATGACCTTGGGGGCGCACGTCACGGAGACAGCGACTTCTTCAGTTCGGGCAGCAGCACGTTCATGAACTCGGCGACCGGATCGGGTTGATCCTTGCCGATGCTGCCCGGCCCGACGAGATACAGCTTGTAGAGCACATCCGCGCGAGCAAACGCCAGGCGCGGATTGGTCGGCGCTTGCCAGTCGCCGCCGGTGCTCCAGCCCCAGCGAATGGACAGCGAATCGGCATCGACGGTGTTCTCCTTGGCGAACTTCGCCCTGAAGAACTGCTGCGCTGCGCCGTCGCCCGCGGACACGTCGTCGCGCCCCGGTCGTGTGACCTGGACGTAACCTGCGCCCGCGTAGCACACTTCCGGCGAATGCACCGACACCGGCCCGTGCCGGCCGCTGACGAGCAGCAGCGAGACGGCGCTGCCATCCTGGGGCCGCACGTAGCGACGCATCACGTAGCCGTCGATCATCGCGATGTCAAACTCGCGCTGGTCCATTGGTTGATCCTGGCCTTCCCAGTCGCCCAGGCGCAGCGGCAGTTTTCCCAGCCGTTCGCCGGCCAGCCGCCGGGCGTCCGAAGTATGCCAGCGTTCAGTCCACATGCCGTGCAACGCACCGCTCAGGAGAACGGCGGTCAGCGCGGCCAGTAATGCAGCGGTTCGGGTCACGGTAGCCTCCCTGCATGTCAAGCGTTGACCGGTTCTTGTGCCGCGGCCGTCAGGTAGCCGTACTCGGATTCGTAGCCGCGTGTCGCCGGTTCGCCATTGACGACGGCGCCCAGCACGCGGATGCCCACCTGGCTCAACCGCTCCTGCGCGGCGTGCATGAGCGGCAGACGGCTGAACTCGCGCATCACCGCGAACAACGTGGCGTCCACGTGCTGGCCGATCAGCATGGCGTCGGTCACCGGCAGCACCGGGGCGGAATCGACCAGGATCATGTCGTACTGGCCGCGCAGTTGCTGAAAGACCATTTCGAGATTGGGCGAGGCGAGCGACTGAATCGCGTGGCCGTTCAGCTTGCCCGCCGGCATCACCCACAGACCCTTGACGGCGGTGGACTGGATCACATCGGGGAAGTGAATCTCGGCACGCGAACTCATGCCGTAGAGCTGTTCTCCAGCCGCCGTGAGCTGCACGACCTGCGAAATGTCCACCTCGTCGCGCAGCAGTTCGCTCAGGCCCGGAGACAGCGGGAGATTGAAGGCGCGGTGGATGCCGGGATTGCGCAGGTCGGCATCGATGATGAGCGTGCGCAAGCGGGCACGGGCAAAGCTTGCCGCCAGGTGGCAGACCAGCGTGGTCTTGCCTTCGTTGGGCACCGCGCTGGTGACCATGATGACCCGCAGCGGATCGCGCTGTCCGCTATGCAGCAGCACGGTGCGGGCGGCATCGACCGATTCCAGCAGGCGATGCTGCCAGGGCGGCATTGGCGCGCCGCTCGGCGGCATGGTCCCGGTGCGGGCCGCCGGGGGCAACACCGGCATGGTGCCGATCAGATTGATCTGCATGCCGTGGACCACATCCTCGACGGAACTGACGCGCCGGGCGCTGAACTCGCGCCAGGTGAATCCTGCCACAATCAGGGCGAAGGTGAGCAACCCGGCCGCGGCGGTCAGCGCGATGCGTTTCTTTTCGTTGAAAGTCTTCGAGACGACGGCATCTTCGAGGACTTGCACCCGCGACGGCGCACCTAGTTCGACACGCATCGCCTCGCGCTGAGTGCTGAGCTGCTTGACCATGCCTTCGAGTTGCTCGACCTCGCGCGACAGCATTTGCAGGTCCACCGAACGCACGCTCAGGGCGTCCACCTCCTGCTCCAGCCGGCCGACCGCTTCGCGTTGCTCCTGGGCCAGCTTGGTCAGCATGGCGATCTGTTCCTTGGCGGCGGTCACGTTGGCTTGAAACTGACGGCGCGCGGTGTCGCGCGCGCGGCCCAGCACGCGCAGGCGGGCTTCCTGGCGCGCTTCCTGGAGCTTCGTTTCGGCAGCGGTGGCCAGCTTCTGGAACTTCTCGACCAGCGGGCCTTCGGCCACCATGCGCACCTGCGTCAGCTCTTTTTGCACCCGCGCGACCTCGGCGCGGAAGGGTTCGAGCTGCGGGTCCTTGTCGAGAAAGTCCTCGATGATCTCGGGCGGAATCTGGTCGTCCGAGAAGTTGGCCAGCTTGCTTTCCCAGTCGGCCAGGCGCAGTTCGAGATTGCGGCGGTCGCCTTCCAGCTTGCGCAGCTCGCGCTGCGTGGTAGCGAGCATTTCCGTCGTCATCTGCTGGCGAATCGCGCCGGTCTTGGTGTCACTGGTGCGCAGGGTCTTGGCCAGGCCGCGCAGTTCCTGTTCCTTGCGGCGCAGATCGACTTGATACTGATCGAGGTAACGTTCCTGCTGCTTGAGCCGTTCGAGCCGCTCGGTGTGGTCGCGGTTCGCGATCTTCTGCAAGTAGGATTCGCGCAGGGCATTGACCAGCGTGGTCAGTTCCGCCGGGTTGTCGCCGTTGACGGCGATGCGCAGCACCTCCGGCCCGACGGAGAAATCGACGATCACTTCCTTTTCGAGCCATTCGAGCGGATCGAGTTCGCTCTGCACGGCTTCCTTGATCATCGCCAGGTCGTTGACCTTGGGCCGGTTGAGCGCGTTGCCGAGCACCAGCCGGCTCTTGGCCAGGGCGATCTGCGTCCGCTGAAAACTGAGAAAGTTCTGCGACTCGGCGTTTTGAAAGGCGATGCTGGGCGATTTCGCGGAGACGTGCAGCAGCGTGCGCCCCTGGAATTTCCCAGGCGGCATGATGAACCAGGTGGCGGCGGCCAGCACCAGTGCGGCGGGCACGGCGATCACCAGCGCCAGCAGCCAGCGCCGCTTGAACGCGGTCAGTAGCGCGGAGAATGTCGGCTTGGTCTTCCAGGCCGGCACGGCGGGTTCGGGGCTGGCCGGGGCAGTCGTCCCCTTGACCGCCGGCAACAACTCAGGGCCATTCATTGGCTCGTTCATGCACCAGGGCTCCTTCCTCGATGCAAGTTCAGTTGATTCGCTCAGGCTCGTTCGAGCGCCGGTACGAAGCTACCGGCCGGCGCGGCGCGCAGGTCGGCGTCGGGCAACGGCAGCCAGGCACGGGCCAGCATCTGCACTTCCAGCCACAGCAGGACCAGGGCGAACGGCATCATCAACCACCCGGCGAAGTCGTGGAAAAAAGCATCCGCGACCTCACCGCCTACCTTGACATGCAACAGCCCCGTGACCGAAATGCGCACCACGTTGGCGATGACGGCGATCGGCACAGCGCTCGCCACCAGCAGCAGCCTTTCCCAGAGCGGCTTGTCCACCAGCAGGGCCACCGCCGTGGACAGGGCGAAGAAGACCAGCAGCATGCTCAGGCCGCTGCATGCTTCGACGACGCCGATCTTGATGTCGTTGATGCGAATGACGTTGCCCTCGGCCAGCGCGGGCAGTCCAGCGGTCTGGAGAATGAAAGTGCTCGCCTGGGTAGCGATACCGCGCAGCGGCACCGCCAGCGCGGTTTCCACGCGGTACGGCAAGGGCAGCATGAAGAACAGGAACAGCACGGCGGGCCAGGCCCAGGCTAGCGCTGTGCGACCGCCGAGCAGCAGGCAAAGGCCCGCCAGCAAGGGCAGCAGCGAGATGTTATCGAACCAGTCGAAGTAGACGTACGCGCTGGCCAGCCGCAGCAGGATGCCGAGGCCGAGCAACGGCCAGCCCCAGTGGCTCGGCCGGGCCGCGCTGCCGTGCAGTCGGTCGCGCCGCCACCAGAGCAGCGCCAGCGCGAACAACGGCACGATGTAGCCGTGCGAATACTGCGGGTTGTGCGCCCAGTGCTGGCTCATGGTCAGCCAGCTCGGCCAGTAGGCCCAGATCAGCCCGATGACTAGCGCGCCGATCAGCCCCCATTGCAGCGGGGTCGGGCGCGTCGGGGCCGGAATGCTGCTCGTGCTCATGGTTCGGTATCCTGCCGTCAGGTGGCGGTTGGGGCGCGGCTTCCGGCGCGGCGGACGGTGCAGCCGCGGCCTGGAATCCATGCCGCCGATGCGGGGCTTCGCCCGACCAACGCAACCACGGAATCGCAAGAGTGTCAGCAGTTCTTCCCACCCATCCTCGGTGGGAAAGCCATCAAATCCAGTGCGCGCTCTTCAGCATTGGGCGCAATCCATGAATGCCAATGATCGCTCCGCGGACAGTTAGCTGGCAGGTGACGTTTGGGCGTAATGAGAATCAAACTAGATGTGGCAAACGTGCCCCATCCTGGTTGGTCTTCGCCATTCGTGGCGATCGGCAACGTCCATCATTGCCGAGCGAAGGTGGTGTCGCGGAGCATCCATGCACGGCGCATGATCCCGCCTTCATCGAC
>JAEUIF010001263.1 GCA_016795185.1 Planctomycetia bacterium
GATGCCCGCTTTCTTCAGGGCCTCCCGCAGTTCGGTCGGGCGACCGGGCGGGATGGTGTCGAGCTTGAATTCCTTGAGCTTGTCGGGCCATTGCTTCTGGACGGCGGCCAGCAGCCCGGCCCAGGCCTGCCGTTCGATGGCCTGCTGGGCGGCCAGGGCCAGTTCGCGCACGTAACCGCGCGAGACGTCGAGCGATTCGTCCTTGAGCTGCGGCCACTTTTCGCGGAGCTTGGTCAGCACCCCCTGCCAGCGTTCTTCTTCGAGCTTCGCCTGATGCGCCCCGCCATAGGGCAGGATGATCTCGACGCGCGTATCGCTGATCGGCCGGATGGTGACGTTGAGCAGGTCGGCCGGGTCGATGCGTCGCTTCAGGGCGGCGACCAACTCGTCGCGGGAGAAGGTCTGGTCCGCCGGCATCTTGTCGCGATCGATCTCGTAGACCAGGATGGTGCCGCCGGCCAGGTCCACGCCGCGCTTGAAGCCGCCGCCGCCGCTGACGTACTGCTGCCAGGCCAGACCGACGACGATGGCGGAGAGCACCACCGGCGTCAGACAGATCAGGATGCGCTTGATGAATGGTTTCATGATGGTGGATGACGCCTTGTCATTGGGGACTATGAATGGAGCCCGTCGCTCCGTGACGGGAGGCGGCCCAACCGCGGCCTTCCAGCCGACGGCCCGCCGCGCTCGCCAACCTGCTTCCTTGGTGCGCGATTGCGTTACGCTTTATTACGTTGCAATGGGCGAGTTCGGTTCGTCAAGCCGCCGGCGCTGCGGGTTACTTGCTTTCCGCGTCGGCGGCCGGTTCCTCCGCCGTGTCGCTCGGCTTGGCCACCCGCATGATGGCGCTCTTCAGCACCTTGAAGCGAGCGTTCATGCTCTCGATGACCACTTCATCCTTGTCCTTCTTGACCGAGACGACCGTACCGATGATGCCGCCCGTCGTCACGATTTCATCGTCCTTTTTCAGCGCGCTGAGCAACGCTTGCCGTTCCTTTTCCTGTCTCTGCTGAGGGCGGAACAACATGAGATAGAACATGAGGCCGATCAGGAGGATCGGGAAGAATGTCATCAGCGGACTGGGCTGCCCCTGATTGGGGGCGGCGGCATCCTGGGCCAACAGCAGCACGGCAAACATGATGCGGTCTCGGGTCGGTAAGAATTATCTGGGGAGCGGCAGGTCCCTCGGTGCTCCGCGGACGTGCGGCTCCATGCTCGTTTGGACCACCTGAACACCCATCTCCCTGTTCCGGAAGGAGGTTATCTTAAACGGCGCTGCCCCAGCGGGCAAGGCAGACTGACCGGAACTGGGCAAACCGGCCCTCGCGGATTGCCTGGCGGGCGTCGGCCGTCAGCCGGCAGTAGAACGCGACGTTGTGCAGCGACGCCAGCGTCGGCCCCAGCATCTCCTCGGCCTGAAAGAGATGATGCAGGTACGCCCGGCTGAAATGGCGGCAGGTGTAGCAGCGGCAATCGGACTCCAGCGGAGCCGAATCTCGCTTGTGGCAAGCGTTGCGCAGGCGGATGGGGCCGGCATAGGTCAGCGCCTGGGCGTTGCGGCCGTTGCGCGTCGGCAGCACGCAGTCGAACATGTCCAGTCCGCAGCCGATGGCATGCAGGATGTCTTCCGGCCGTCCCACGCCCATCAGGTAGCGCGGCTTCGTCGCCGGCAGCAGCGCGGCGCAGTCGCCCAGCACCGCCGCCATTTGCTGCGGCGTCTCACCCACGCTGAAGCCACCTAGTGCATAGCCCGGGAAATCCAGCGCAACCAGCGACCGCGCGCATTCGGCCCGCAGAGATACATCAAGTCCGCCCTGGACGATGGCGAACAGCGACTGGTCCGCACGCCGTTGCGCTGCCTTGCACCGCTCGGCCCAGAGAATTGTCCGCCGTACCGCTTGTCGCAAGGAACCGTCGTCCGGTGGACGCCGGTGCTTGCCTTCTGGACCATCGCCCGTCCCGAGTGGGGGACATTCATCGAGGCACATGGCGATGTCGGAGCCCAGGTTCTCCTGGATGGCGACGGCTTTTTCGGGCGTCAGTTCGAGCAGCGAACCGTCGATGTGCGAACGAAACACGGCGGCGCGGTCGTCGATCTTGCGGCCTTGCGCCAGGCTGTAAATCTGGAAGCCGCCGCTGTCGGTGAGGATTGGGCCGGACCAGTGCATGAAGCCATGCAGGCCGCCGAGTTGGGCGATCAACTCGTCGCCAGGCCGCAGCGTCAGATGATAGGTGTTGCCGAGAATAATCTGCGCTCCGGCCTCCGCGACCATGTGCGGCGTCAGCCCCTTGACGGTCGCCTGGGTGCCGACCGGCATGAAGACCGGCGTTTCCACATCGCCGTGGGGCGTGCGCAGCAGGCCGCAGCGCGCCGCGCCGTCGGTGTGGGTCAGTTGAAACTCAATGG
>JAEUIF010001302.1 GCA_016795185.1 Planctomycetia bacterium
CTCAACCTCCCATGCCCACGCAAAGCCGTGGGCATGGCACCCTGAACCGATGACATTGGAAGTTGATCGGTCTGGCACGGATAACAGCAGCGAACAGCGCATGGTCGTGGAACTCCTACGCAGCCGCGACCGGCGCGGGGCGGACCATGTCGGACAGGTTGACCATCAGTGGCGAGGAGACGCTCTTCTTCTTCAGCTTCCAGATGACGCCGTCCACGAAGAAGTGGTGCAGCTGCACGGCCGCGATGGTGATGCCGCTGGCCATGACCACGGTCAATCCCGCGCTGCTGCCATAGTAACTGGCTACATAGGGGAAGACGATGAACAACAACGCGCCGCCGACGAAATTGAGCGCGCCCCAGCGGAAGCTCTCCTTCACCACGTAGCCGGAAGACGGCTCGATGTGCTGCAAGTCCATCTTCTCCTTGAGCTGCATCGACCAGGCGATCAGCAGGTACTGGAAGCTGTGGAAGAAGGGCACGAACATCTGGTAGCCTTCCAGGCGGCTGCCCAGGACGAACCAGACGTATTGCGTCGCGGCCGGCAGCAGCACGATGGGCGGCAACAGGCGGCGATTCGTGCCGCACCAGCGCGCCACCAGTACCAGGAACAACAATCCGGCCAGGTACATCCAGACCTCGAAGACATCCACCAGCCAGGTGGGAATGCCCATGCCGGGATACTGGATACCGTAGATCTGGTTGCCGGAGGTGTAGGTCTCGGCCCGCCCGGTCTGCACGAGGAACGTGCCGAAGATGAAGCTCGACAGCGCGAAGCGTTCCAGCTTGCCGACGAAGAAGCCAGCGCGGCGGGCATAAATCAGACTAATGCCCACCGATTGTCCGCTGAAGTGATACGGCGACCAGATCAGGAACAGTTTGACGAAGTACGGTGCCACCACCAGCGGCGCGAGAAACGACGCGATCATGCCCGCGAGAATCACCCAGGGAATCACCAGCGCGGTGATCGGGTACTGCATGATATTCTCGCGCGAATGATAGAGGCGGTAGTTGGTCGCGGAGAAATGTGGGTGGTTGCCGATCCAGAGCAGCACGCCGGAGAGCATGGCGGCGGCGGCCGTCGCCTTGCCGTCGGTGAAGAAGTAGAAGTAGGCGAAGACCAGCAGCGAGATGCCGCCGATGACGCCGAAATCGACCCAGGCGTTCACGAAGTAGAGGCTCGTCGGCCGCGCGGGCGGTGGTTTGGGCTTGGGGGCTTCCGCCTGGATTGCACTCGCCGCGGCACGTTCCGCCAACAAACTTGCTTCATCGCCCATGAGTGCTCCCCTCAAGCTGAAGGACATCGCCCGTGCGTGTGCGGTGATGTGCGCGCGCTCGCCAACCTCGAACCGCTGGCGTCCCGAACGATATGGAGTGGGATTGCAATGGTTGAAGTTACCCCCTGTCGCGCCGGCTGGCAATGACTTTTTTGTGGCCTTGGGTTTATTGAAAGATTGCTTCCCGGCGAGCGGCGGGCGTGAGCCCGCTGTTGAGACAGTCAGCAACAGAC
>JAEUIF010001313.1 GCA_016795185.1 Planctomycetia bacterium
GGCCGCTCGCGCAGACCGGACGGGGGCTTCGTGTCCTACAAACGTTGGTCCAGGGAGCGGCCGATCCCGGAGCGCGGCGACGCCTGGGAAGTCGTTCCCAATCTCGCAGTTGAAGTGGTCAGTCCCCACGACCTGGTGGAAGAGTTGTTCACCAAGTTGGATGAGTATTTCCGCGCCGGCGTCGAGCAGGTGTGGGTGGCCTATCCGAACCACACCCTAATTCAAGTCTTCGACTCACTCACCCAGGTACGGGGCCTCACCCGCAACGACACCCTGGAAGGCGGCTCGGTGCTGCCGGGCTTTCAGCTGCCGCTCGCTTCGCTGTTTCAGGCTCCGGGTGCTTGATAGCGGTTCCAGAGCACGCGCAACGCCAGTGGGACCAGGGCCGCGAGGCTCAATGCCAGCGCTACCGGCGGCGACAGGATGTCGGCCGGCGAAGTCATGCCGCCCAGCGCGTCGCCCGCATGCACGAACAGAAAGCTGATTGGCACCATGCCCAGCTGACTGACCCACCAGAACGTCCGCAACCGCAGCGGCGTCAGCCCCATCCCCACATTGATGAGCGAGAACGGCACCAGCGGCGACAGGCGCAGCGCCAGCAGGTAAAACGCGCCGTCCCGTTCCACGCCGCGCCGCAGCGGCGCCAGCCGAGTGCCCCAGCGCCGCTCGACCCAGTCCCGGAACAGGTAGCGACTCACGGCAAACGCCAGGCAAGCGCCGGTCGTGGAAGCGCAGCTGACCAGCACCAGGCCGGGCCAGCGGCCGAAAAGCCAGCCGCCGGCCACGGTGAGCACGGGAGTGATCGGCAAGGCCAGGGTCGTCGCGGCCAGGTACACGGCGATGTAGACCAGCCCACTGCGAACAGGATGAGCGGCGACCTGGGCCTCCAGCTCGGCCCGTCGCGCTTGTAGCACTTCCCACGACAGCCACTCGGCGGGATGCATCCAGTACAGTACGCCCAGAAGCAGCACCGCCGTGGCGACTAGCAACCAGCCGCCAGGGCCCGCCGCTTTTGAATCGACGGACGACGAGCCGTCATAACTGTCACGAACCATGCACCGGGTCCATTCCGTATAACGCGCAGAGTTTCGACACTTTTGTCGCGCCAGACCAGCCGCTGCGCTTGCTTGCCCCCAGGCCATCGGGTAATTTTTGTCGTTGTGGAAACCTTCCACAGCGAACTTCGAGGCAGCGGCTGGACGACGCTCGCGGTGAGTAGTCGTCTCGCGCTGGGAGCCGCTGCCTCGATTTCTCTTCCTCCGCCCCAATAGACAAGCCCACGGGTTGTTGCCCGTGGGCTTTTTGCATGCGCCTCATTGTTTTTTGCGAAGCCACGAACGGCCGGAGCTACCCCGGCTCGCCGTGGCGAGCGGCACTCAGCGGCTTGAACGCCTTGAGCACCAGCACGCGGCCCATGATCCGTTCGAGCAACGGCAGCGGCGCCCAGCGCCACATGTGCGGCACTTCCGAACGGCGCAAGTGGCGTTGATAGACGCGATGCTCGCTGAAGCGGCCGAAGAGCGCCCGCAGACTGCGCCCGGTAAACTGCACGGCGGGCGTCTCGGCGGTCTTGCGCCGGCCGAGCAGCCAGCGCCGCCACGGGAAGCAGACGTGGAACCAGTAGTCCACGTCGCGCCGGGCGGAAGTCACGGCCAGCACCTTGCCGCCGGGCTTCAAGACACGATAGATCTCGTCGATGACCGCGCGCGGATTCGCCACTTCATGCAACAGGCTGCTGACGCAGGCCACGTCGATGGAGTTGCTTTCCAGGGGCAGTGCGTCGAAATGCGTATGCAAGAAGCGCCCGGTCAGGTTGCGCACCTCGAAGTTGCGCCGGATCAGCGTCAACTGTTCCGGCGATGGACTGCACACGACCACTGCGGCTCCGTGTCGGGCATACTGAAGCCAGTCGGTCCCCAGGCCGTGTCCCAGTCCGAGTAGCGTCTCGCCCGCGTGCTTGGCGAACTCCAGCAGCTTGGGAATCCAGCGTGCGTGCCGGCCGTGCCGTTGGTTCTCGATGTCCAGGAACCACTGCAAGGTATACGGTTCCGCGATCTCTTCCGGTCGGGTCGTCACGCTGTAGGGCTTCAGCGATTCGCAGGCGTACAGCCGATCCGCGAACTCCGCCGGATGGTGCGGCCCGGCCAGCGAGCGGGTGCGCGCCGGTTCGAGCAGGTCCTGGGCCAGCGTGGCGGTCCAGCCGTTCCATATTTGTATGTTGCTGGGGTAGGCGCCTTCCATGACAGTCCTGTCTCCCGGCCGTGGCCGGATAAATGCTCGCCGCCGGCACGCCGGCTGCGTGGTCCTAGCTGTCGGGCATAGCGGAATGCCGCCGGCGAATCAAGGCGGGGTTGTGCGCGGCCGGCGGCCATGCTTGCCGTCGTGGCGCGGATTCCCGAAGATGGCCAGGCTGCGCGTCTCGTTCCAGGTTC
>JAEUIF010001342.1 GCA_016795185.1 Planctomycetia bacterium
TTCAACCGGGCCTCGTCGTCCTTGCTTTTAAAGGCCATCAGGTCGTCGAAGCGGACGCGACGGTACTTGCCGACGGCGCGCGAGGGAATCTTGCCTTCGTCGAGCAGTTTGACCACGTAGGGGCGGGACACGTTGAGCAGGTCGGCGGCCTGCTGCGTGGTCAGTTCGGCGTGCGTCGGGATGAGGGTGACGGCGTTCCCCTGGGACATTTCCGTCAGCAACCGGAGAAATAGACGGATCGCCGACGCCGGCACTTCGACCGGTTCGCCGTCACCGCTGTCATCGAGGAGTTGCACGCGCACACTCGCTCGCCGGCCGAGCTTACGGGAAGCGAGACGGCGACTGGATTCGCGCGCCAGGAGCGTATCGGCCTCGGTTGGGGCCACGGTCTGAAAGTTCTCGGGAAGCAGGGTAGACATGGATTGACCTCTGCGGGTGTTACTGCTATTTTACCCAGAGATCGAAACGGACGCAATGCTCGAAATACTCGAAACCAGCTTGCGGTACCCGCCTTTACTAATGATTCCGCCACCCAACTCCATCACCATCACCGCCGAGCAGGCCAGGCAAACCCTGGCAGCCATCGTCCGGCAGCAGCGGCCGGGGCAGTCCTGGAATCAGGTGCGCGGCTTCATTGCCGCGCGGCATGTGCGCGTCAATGGCGACCTCTGCCTCGATCCGGCCCGGCGGCTCAAGGAAGGGGAGACCGTCGAAATCCTGGCGCGTTCCGCGCCGAAGCTGCAAGCGCCGGAAACGCTGGTGATTCGGCATCTCGATGAGCATCTGGTGGTCGTCGAGAAGCCGGCGGGCATGAATACCGTGCGGCACCCGGCCGAACGCGAGTGGACCGAGCGGCGGCGGGCCCTGTCGCCGACTTTGGATGACTTGCTGCTGAAGGCCGTCGTCCGTCGCGAGCAGAAGCCGGCGCGCGGCCGGTTGCGCGTCGTCCATCGGCTTGACAAGGAAACCAGCGGCCTGGTGGTCTTCGCTCGTTCCGTCCCTGCGGAGCGCGGACTGGGAGCGCAGTTTCACGCGCATACCGTGGAACGTCGCTACCTGGCCATCGTGCCGGGCGAGTTGGAAGCACAGACCATCGAAAGCCGGCTGGTGCGCGACCGGGGCGACGGCCGGCGCGGCAGCACACCGTTGCCGTACTCCGGGAAGAAGGCGACCACGCACGTCGAGGTCGTCGAACGGCTGCCGGGCTTCACGCTGGCGGCCTGTCGGCTGGAAACGGGCCGCACCCATCAGATTCGCATCCACCTCGCGGAAGCCGGCCATCCGGTTTGCGGTGAAAAGGTGTACAATCGCAAGCACAACCAGGAAGCGCAGCCCGACGACAGCGGTGCTCCTCGGCTGGCCTTGCACGCGGCGATTCTCGGCTTCCAGCATCCGGTCACGAGCCAGATGCTGCGCTGGGAAATGCCGTTGCCGGCGGACCTAGAAGCGTTTCTCGATCACTTGCGACGACAGCAGTAGGTCAGGCTTTCCAGCCTGACGGAAGCGCCCACGATGCACCGCACGCCCAGGGCGCTTCCGTCAGGCTGGAAAGCCTGACCTACGGAAGATAGCAGCCATGCCCATCGAAATTCAGTGGACCGATGAAGACCCCGAAAGCGGCGAACGGCGCTTTCTCTGCGCCGAGAAGTTCGCCCGCGTCTGGCACTTCAAATGGCGGCTCAAGCGACGCACCAACTGGACCAAGGGCCTGGAGCCGACCAAGGAGATGTGGGAGCACGTGCTCGACAGCCTGAAACGCCGCTACTGGCGGCGCGAGGGCGTCAGCGATGAGGACGTGGCCGACGTGGAACGCATCCTCAAGAACTGGCCCCAGCCGCGGGACGAGGAAGAATAGAGGACTCCTGATCGGAGGACCGCCGATGCCGTTGCTGGACCACTTTCATCCGCCGCTGCGTCCAAGTCGCAATTGGGAATCGTTTCATAGCGCGTGGGCCGGCGCCATCATGGCCCGACTCAATCAGATTCTGCCCGCCGACTATTTCGCCGAGATCCA
>JAEUIF010001432.1 GCA_016795185.1 Planctomycetia bacterium
TCTGGCACCGGTACTTCCTCGCCCACATCCCCGCCCAGAATCCTGACGTAGATGGCCAGTTGATGCCCCTGGGGCCTGCCCCGGTAGAACCCACGCAGGTGCAGCCGAAAAAACACTGCGGGATTCCTGGCCGATTCCACCGCTTGATAGACTTTGGAAGCAATATCCTGAGCGTGACCCTGGGTGAATTTCTCGAACTCAACTTCGCCGGACTCCGGTTCGGTTTCGTGTTCTTCCTTCCGGTCGCCCGGGTCTTTTGACACCGGCTCGAAATCTTCCTCATCGAGCGAATCGCGGTCCTTCTTCGGCTTGCCTTGATTGTCGTGCTCCACGACCTCGAAGTCCTCTTCGTCGAGGTCGTCCTTGGCGGGCTTCTTCTTGCCCTTCTTGTCGTGCTCGATGACCTCGAAATCCTCGAGGGAGTCGCCCTTTTTCTTGGGTGCGCTGTCCTGGTCGCCCTCCACCATCACGAACTCGTCGAGGGACTCTTCCTTCGGCAGGACGCCCTGCGCACGGGCGAGCCGGACGATCTCTCTTTCGTAGTAAGTCGGATCCGGGGTCTCCCAGGGTTTCTCGCCCTTCTGGATGCGCGCGAACCAGTCGGTGACCATCGCGTTGCAGACCCCTTCGCCCCCGATACCCGCATTGAACAGAATGTCTTCCTGATCGATGCGCGTCACCAGGGCCGACTCGAACTTCTGGTAGAATTTCGCCCGCCATTGCTTCTTCACTTCGGGCTTGGCGTACTTCTTCCAGAAATTGTTAAAAATCTGCGCCATGGGTCGGCAGTCCTTTTCGTTGCGGACTTCGGTGGATTAGCCACGGACAGCGGCGACGGCTTTCAGCAGCGGCTCGCGAATGCGGATGGTCCCAAATGTCGGAGGACAATTCTCGGCCGCCGCCACGACGTCGTCCTCTCGCACGTAACGCTCGACCTCGGCCATGACCTGGGGAGTGTCCAATCGCGCGGGCAGTTGCTTGATGATCGAATACAGCAGGATGAGCGGTTGCTGGCCCTCGGGGTCCTTGGTCGCGGCAATGGCGTTGGCCACGGTACGGATGTCCGCGACGACCTTGGTGCGTGCCGTCTGCCAGGGGCCGTCGCCGCCCGAGGACTCGGACTCCTCGGTAACGTGCGGCGTCGTCTGGTGGTGCTCCTCCAGGAGCTTGAGGGTGGCCGTTTCGACCGCGAGCAACTCGGCGCTGGCGGCAGCGAGCTCGCCGCCCGACATCACCTGTTTTCCGGCGGTCTGCACGCGGTTCTGGGACTGGGCGTAGGCTGCGGGATCAACGGCCTTGATGTCCTCCAGCAAGACCAGCACGCGCCGCATGCGCTGGGTGAAATCGGTTTTCCGTTCCGCCAGGGCGAGGTGCCCCAGGTGCTCAGCTTCGTCCAGGGCATCGCCGGCCGCCGCGAAATCGCCGGCCGTCAAGAACGACTGAAAGTCCGCCAGCTGCTGCTGGACGTCCTCGCCGTGGTTCGGGCTGGTCATGGCCGGTCGCAGCAGGGGCATCAAGTCCTTGAGCCGCGTGGTCAGTGCTTCCTTGGTCGGCATGCTCTCCGTGCCAGTGCCGGCCGGCTCACCCGTGGTCCCGTCGCCACTCGCGTCGTGCTCGATGAGTTCCTCGGACGCCAGTTCCTCGACCTTGCGCACGTCAAAGCGGGTGATGGGCAGCTTCAGGTTGCGCACGACCACCTTGAGCAAGCTCTTGATCGGGCTGGGCGAGACCTGCACCTCGAAGACGAACTGGCCCTCGTCCTGGACGTAACGCACCACGCCCACGACCGGCCGGGCCTTGTTGCCCGTTTCCTGCTGCAACGCTTGCAGCAACGGTCCCGCGATCTTCTTCCGGCTGATCGTCAGGCCGTGCGGTTTCCCGTTCAAACCCTTCAGGAAGCCGAAGTAACGCACCCGGCCGCCCTTGACGAACTTGACTTCCTGACGGAGTTCCTGGGGAGTGCTCATGGTCGTGATCCTGACAGTTCCGCGGTGCGGCACGATGGCCCGTATGCATTAACTTATCTGGCCGTTGAGGCTGATCGGAGCGACTTTGTTGCCGTTGGCCTCATTTTACGAAAACTACCCACCGACCGCCGGTTCGCGACTGCCAACCTCTTCGAGCCAAGAAAAATCTGCCGGGCGCGGAGGCATCAAAAACCCAATGTTTTGCCACTGCGCGCCAATTGCTTCTTGGCACGGAGTGCCCAAAACCCCAATGTTTTGCCACTCCGTGCCAAATCGCTGATTCGGCCTGACTGCCCTTGATCTATCGCACCTCGGTTCGGCAGACTGTAGTCAGTCATCGGAACCTCAGTCGGCCTTTCCTTTCTCGAAGCGCAGGAGTTCACCGTCGCCAGGTGACAGCTGGAACGATACCATGCCGTCCTTGAATTCCAGCGGACGCCAGGCCCGCGCCGCGCGGTCGAACCGGCTGACGCGCAGCGGTTGCGCGCATTTCAAGGCTGCTGCCTGTTCCGCATAGGCATTGTGGTTGGCCACGAAGGCGCAGCGCCGTTTTTCGGCCGCGAAGACACCGATGAAGGCGCTTCTCCGTGTAGGTGCCCTGCACGGTGTTGAAACCCGCTTGCTTGAGCTTGCCGAGAAGTTCATGATAACGGGCATCCTCGACGGGCAGGTGGTCGCCCGCGTAGCCATTGGAAAACACCAGGGCAGAGCGCTTGGGCTTGGGACAGCGCTGCTTTTCGAGTTTTTCGACCTCCGGGGCATCGGCGTGGACCAGGAACGCCAGCAGCAAGAGCGCAACACTGGACGGCAACGACAAGCGGTGCATGGGTGGAAACCTCCGGAGCGCCGTCGAGGTGGGAACAATCCAGACCGCGACGCCGACGGCAGGCACGCGGGACGAGGAGGGGGACCGATGCACGGTATTCTGCCACGGACGAGGGGCGGATGCCAGCGGTGAAATCGCTGACCTCTTGGCGCGCGATTGCAACTTCCCGGGAGATTGGAGCCATCCGACGTGATGCCCGCACCCCGCGACGAACTATTGCAAGCCATCCTCGAAAACCCCGACGACGACCAGTTGCGCCTGGTCTACGCCGACTGGCTCGAAGAGCGCGGCGATAGCGCGCGGGCCGAGTTCATTCGCTTGCAGATTGAATACAGCACACTGCCCTGCATCGACCCTCGGGTCAGCGAAATATGTCGTCGCTGGACAACGCTTCTCAACTCACACCAGAGAGCCTGGTTGACTGGGTTTCCACGGTGGTTGCGACTGGAGTTCCGAAACGGGAGGGACATGACCTTCAATGGCTGCTCCTTCTCCCGGGGCTTTGTAAACGACGTTTCCAACTCGGCGGATGTGGTCATTGGCGATCTGGACCATATCGTCCGCCTGACCCCGCTCACGGAAATTACCCTCATTGGCGACTACGATGCGGGCTTGCCGGCGTTGCTCCGGTCGCCGTCGATGGCGCACATCCGGCGCTTGAACTGGTGGGGCTATGAACGCGGCCCACTGCACGAAGCCTCACGCCTGGCATTGCATCTGGAGCACGCTGCCCCGTTGCCCGGTCTCAAGCAGTTCCTGGTCGGCTGGGTGCATATCGGTCCCGAAGGGGCACGGTGTCTCGCTCGGGCACCGATTCTCGGCAGCTTGACTGACTTGCACATTGGCAGAGCATTGCTGAGCGATGCCGGTGCGACGGCACTGGGTGGCGCGGCGCATCTGACACAGTTGCAGTTGCTGAACTTGACGGGCAATGAGATCGGCGATGCTGGACTGGCCGGGTTAGCCGCAGCAACCGGCTTGCCTGGGCTTCAAACGCTCGACCTGGCGTGGAATGAAATCGGTGATGCCGGCGTCGCGGCCCTGGCCGGTTCGCCATTGCTAAATCAGCTGCATACGCTTGAACTGCAATGTAACCTGATCGGCGATGCGGGCGTCGTGGCCCTGGCCGGTTCACCGTCCTCACGCAACTTGCGCAGACTTGGATTGAGCAATATGCCATTCACTGAAGCTGGCGTCCGCGCGCTGGCGAAATCGCCTTACCTGGAGCAGATCGAAAGCCTGTCCGTCAGGCGGTTCTATTCCTGGAAGGCAGACGAACTGTCCAAAGACGCCCGCGCCATTCTGAAGCAGCGTTTCGGCGAACGGGTCCACCTGTGAAGCGATCACGGAATGGCGAGCAGCGCCTGCCAACTGGGGGCCGTCAGGATTTCTTCCCCCATGCGTTCGAGTCGTTCCAGGTCCTTGATGCTCTTCAGGGTGGCCTCGACCTCGGCACTTGGCGGGCCGAACTTGCGCTGGCCCAATCGCAGCAAGAACTTCACCGCTTCAGTGACCTGACCTTCGACACGGCCTTCGACGCGGCCTTCGACGCGGCCTTCGACGCGGCCTTCTTCCAGGATGGCCTGATAGGCAGTCGATTCGCGCTTGGCTCGTACTCCCTGAAACAACTCGATGGCTTGCTGCTGCGACACCCGCATACCCGTCAGGATAAAGGCAGCGGTCAGCAGTTGCGGCACGGCCCGTGGGTCGGCCTCGCGGCTGATCCGCTGCACGACCTGCTCGATTACGGGTGGCAAAGCATCCTCGACGCCGAGTCCCGCGGGCAACTGACCCAGCGGTGCCAACGGTACGACGCCCACGTCCGCGGCCAGCAGTCGTTCCACCGGCAGTTGCCAGAGGCGCACGACTTCAAAGCGAAAGCTCAACTGACAGCGGTCGTTCCTGGCCCGGTAGGCAATCTCCCCTCGCAAGTCGCCGCGGTCCGCGCGCGGCCGCAGCAGAATGACCGCCGTGTGGACCGGCAAGCCGAAGCGCTCGTGCAACAACACATGATACAGCAAAATGCGTTGCGGCAACTCGGCATCCGGCCCGCTCTGAAAATCGATGTGCATCAGGGAATCGCCGACGCGCAGCACCACGTCGGCGAACGCCGTCACCGCCGACAGGTCGGGCGTCACCACGCTGACCGGCTCGGTTGGCGGCGCGTCCAGCAGCGCCAGCCAACCGTGCGGGTAGGTCTGTGCGAGTTCCTTCAGCGTTGCGTCGAAGCGATGGGCCACGCCGGCGCTCCCCCGTTGTGGTCACGGCTCCTTCTTGAACACCTTTTCCAGCAGATCGCGGTCGATGGTCGCCTTGAAGGCCAGTTCGTTGCCCTGGGTCGTGACCTTCAAGCCGTTGATTAAATCCGCGAGCGGGGCGTACTGCTTCTTCTGGGTCACCAGCACGGCGGTCAGGGCCTTCAGTTGATTGAGTGAATCTTCCAGCTGGCCGGCTGCCGCCTTCGCGGTTTGCGTGTCGCGGGCGCTCAGGGCCAGTTCGAGACGGATGTCGTCGCCGAGCGTCACCCCACCCGCTACGTTTTGCAGGTTACCGGGCAGGTTGCCCAGCAGGCCGGCGAAGTTCAACGGCCGCGACAGCGACGCCACGCCGATACTCTGCTTCGCATCGAGCCGGCCCAGCAGGGTTTGCAGGTCCTTGCGCAGCTCGTGCTTGACCTTGCCTTCCTTCTTGCCGACCGCCTCGGCCACGCGGCCCGGATGCCGGCTCAGGAATAGCGTGCCCTGGTCGAGCAGACCCAGGGCCAGCCATTGGGGCTCTTCCGCGCAACGCAGAAACCAGACCCGCTGACCATTGGTGAACCGCTCCTGCACCGGCGTGTTCTTGTCTTTGGCTTCCTCCTTGGCGATGCGCGCCGCCGCGGCTTCGATCTTGGCGTTGTCGAAGTTGCCTTGGAGCAGAATGCAGGGCGATTCGCCGTCCGGGTTGCCGGTCCAGGCCACGATGATCCGTTCGGCGTCGTTCCAGGGTTCCAGGCCGAGTTGCTTGAACGCCTGTGGGGCCACGTCGAGTTGCTTCAGGGCCTGCTTGATCGGCTCCAGGTGGTCCTTGAGCAGCGGCGCTTCCACCAGTTGCTTGACGTTGACGACCAGGACGGCCTCGGTCTGGTTCGGCAGGTACGGCCCCACCTCGGCGGCGCGGAGCGGCCAGGCGGCCAGGGCCAGCGCGACGACGCAACCCGACCAGCGACAGAGCGGCAACATGGGTCTTGGCTCCTACAGGGTCAACGAAAAGAACGCCCGTTATTCGGTAGTTCGCTCCCCGGCCGACGGCATTGGCGCGGCTTGCGCCAGTTCGGCCAGGTGACGGTAATTGGCGTCGATATGCTCGCGCATGGCTTGCGCGGCAGCCTCGCGGTCGCGGCGACGCACGGCATCGAGGATTTTTTCGTGGTGGCGATGCGCCAGTTCCGCGCCGTAGTGTTCCAATGTCTGCCGGCGGCTTTCGCTGAGCAACTCGGCAATCGGTTCCAGGACTGCTTGAAACAGCGGATTGCCCGTCGCCTCCGCCAAGATGGCATGAAAAGCGACATCCGCCTTGACGTGCGATTCCAGGGTGCGCCGGGGGCTGGCCAGCACCTTTTGCGCCTTGGCGAGCTGCGCCAGGTGTTCGTCGGTGCGTTGCTCGGCGGCCAGGGCGGCGATGGCGGTTTCGAGCGGCCAGCGAATGGCCGCCAGGTGTTCCAGCTTCACATCCGGACGGCGCAGCAATCGCTGATAGCCGAGCGCTACCTGCCGGCTGCTGGGTGCCTCGACGCGCGTGCCCGATCCGTGGATACTCCGCACCAGGCCGAGGCTGGATAGTCGCCCCAGCGCCTCGCGCACCACGGTACGACTGACTCCCAGCTGCGAGCTGATTTCACGCTCGGACGGCAGCTCCGCGCCAGCGGCCAGCTCGCCGGACAGGATGATCTGCTCCAGGTAGTCGGCCACCCGCGAGACACGGTCGAGTTGCGACATGGAATGTCTGTGTGCTTCAGAACACGTTTCGTGACGGGAGTCATTCGCCGCGCGCCGCGTAGTTCGTAGTTCCGCCTTCAGGCGGCGAGCGACTCGCCGCCTGA